>JBBSCL010000115.1:0-8129 GCA_038250345.1 Leptolyngbyales cyanobacterium | reverse complement strand
CAAGATGTTTTGAATCTGCGGCGCATTGTTAAACCACGCAGAGCCACTTGTGGGAATGGAAAACTCGCGAAAGCTATGAAACAAATTAATGCCGCGAACAGTGCCGCCGTCAATGGTGCAAACAGTGCAGCCAGATGTTACCTGAGAGTTGACTGGAAGCGTGGCATCTGGAATGATTTGAGCGTTGACTAAGGGAACGCTCAGAAGCGCGATCGCGCTTACAGCACAACCAACCCAAAGACGAGAGCCAACCTGCGGCACAACTGTTTGTTTCATGTCAATAGCTAGGGACGAATAGCTAATACGATATCTGGTTTAGCAAGCAATCACCTATACCATTCCATATACGCTGACAAACTTTAAACTAAGCCTTAAATTACAAAGAGACAGTAGGAAAATGCCTCGGCAAAAGCAATCTCCATAATTACAATGGTGTTACCAGCGAACCTAAAACCACAGTCTCCAGCCGCTTGCTCTAAGTAGCTTGCAGGGAAGAACTTTTGGGCATTGAACGTCGGAAAACTGCAAAACATACGGTGGCATCAGACTCAATTCCTACGTTAGCGTAAGACTTTTACATTGCTAAAGTAATGAGCTTACCGGAGGTCGCAGGCGGCAGGCGACAAGGGCGCGATCGCGGCACACTCAATCGCCCTTATCCCAAAAAACCGCCGGGGCTGGGGGCTAACACGCTTAATCCATTCGGAATGCACTCCAAGTCGATCGGTGTCGTGCCAATCACTTCTCCATCCACAACTACTTTTTGCGGTGGGGTTGTCGTGATTGTAATTTTTTTAGCGCGTCCATGCAGCACATTTTGCTGTTGAGCATCTGCGCCCACCAGTGCAGATCCCAGCATTTTTAACATGGTGGTTACCGCTTGCATTTTTGTTTCGCTGGTAGCAATGGTGATGTCTAACAATCCATCATCATAAATCACCTGTCCGGCTCCTTGTGCCAACACAGAGGTTGGAGGCGCTGCATTGGCAACCGTAATCGCCGATGCCTGAATATGATAAGTTTCTCCTTCAGCTTCAATTTCTGCGTCAAAGGGTTCTTGAATTCCTAACATTTGCCAGCCCGCCATCACATATGCCATCGCCCCCCATTGGTTTTTTAACTCGCGACTGGCTAAGTCTACGGTTTCTGCTTCGTAGCCTACTCCGGCTAGCAAGATCATCGGCAACCCATTACAACGGGCAGCATCAACGGTGCGGGTATGCCCTGCTAGAATCACCTGACAAGCCGCCCGAATGGGGAGGACGCGAGGAATGCCTAAGGCAGACGCAAACGCATTGGCAGTCCCACGGGGAATCACCCCCAAAGGAATGCCTGTGCTAATTAGCGCTCCGGCAACGGCTGAAACGGTGCCATCGCCGCCCGATGCAATCACCATATCGGCATTGGCAGCGATCGCCTCAATGACCAATTCTTTGGGGTCTACTTCCGCCGTGGTGACATGAACATGCAAACTCATGTGGGGGCGCAACAGTTGCCGAATCAACTCCAAATCTTGCTCACCGGTTCCTTGCCCCGCAACGGGATTGTAAATCAGATGCGCAACTTGGTTCTTTGCCAAGCAGCGCATGACGGCTTCAGCCGTACTCAAATTCGTTGCGACAGGCACATCGTGAACATTGCAGACTCGCAGCAATGCTTGAATATCAGGCTCGTGAGGCTGTGCGTAGAGTGGCTCGACCAGAAAAATAACTGCGATCACATCTCCTTCGCAGATTTCGGCGGCAATCTGGGTGTCGCCTCCCACGGGTCCTGATAGTTTGCGTTCGATCGATAATCCTGTGGCATCTTGAATCCGCTGTCCGGTTGTGCCCGTGGCGATCAGGCGATGACGCGCTAACACAGGGGCGTAAGTTGTGGCAAAGCTGACGATATCGTCTTTTTTAGAGTCGTGAGCGATTAGGGCAATAGTTGCAGACATAGCAGCTTTGTAGCGAACCGTAAATTAAAACACTGTGTAAATAATACGGTATGTCAGCAAAGTTTAAGAGATCCCTAAGGATGAACTCTATATGTTGCTTCTGGTGCGGTTCAAAGTGAGCCAAAACAGCTATGACCTTGCTTATAAGAACAGCAGTGTAGTGCCGCTAACGTATTAATCAATGGTTAACCTTAAATTCGTAAAATTCGCATCTAGGTTTAGCAATGCTGATTAACTCTTTCAATTAAGCTGAACTTAATAAGGTTTTGCACCTTTTGTAGGTAAGTTTGCCTTGTCGATAAAGAATATGCCAACACTTTAGAATGCGATCGCGTTGGCATATATTCAATCAAAGCATTTACATCACATCTCAAACCTAAGATATGCAAACAATATTATTGACCAGTGATTGGAGCAACGACATCATCAACTTTTTGCTGCACATCACTCAAAAAATCCTTAGTGCTTTGGGGAACAGGCTCATCTAAATTTAGCTTTTCACGAACATTATCAGCTACTTTTTGAATAACATTGGAGTTGTCACTAATGGTTTCTTTGGCAGAGCGTTGATGAACCTGAGAATTATTTTCTGAATTCTGTAGATAGTTTCGTTTTGCATCCATTTTTTCAGCAGCACTTGACCCTGGATCAAGAGCATCTGTAGCTTTTTTATATTCTTGTTTACCTTCTTGCATATTTCGATAAAAACCACCATATCCTGCACTTCCCGTATCAGATGATTTCACATTCTGAGTCAAAGGATTTGCCACCGCTGGCTTTACAATACCTTCAATAAACACGCTACTCACAAGCAAAAGACAAACAATAAGCAGTGTACTTAAACTCTTACGCAGTTGATCTATCGTAATCATAAAAAATTAGCTCCTTGATAAGTTAGAAGGTGAAATTACGCCTCTTTTTTAAAGTACTTATTAAAAGTTCTTCGTTCTTCTCCCTAAAGGTAGAGTCAGGAATGAAGTAGAAATAAAGGTAATTCAGAAACACTGTTGCAAGAATTGCTTTACCACTTTGAATAGTTACTCTATGTAGAAATGCATATCGAACGCTTGTTATATGATGAAGGAACTATGCCAAAAATTGTTGACCACGATCAGTATCGCAAAGCGCTTTTAGACCAGTGCTTCGACTTATTCGCCGAAAAAGGATACTCCACAATCACAATGCGGCAAATCGCTCAGGGTTTGGATGTTTCCACCGGGACGTTGTATCACTACTTCTCTAGCAAAGAGGCTATTTTTGAGCAGTTGGTAGAAGAGATGATCCAGCAAGATTTGCTGCAAGTTTCTAGTGAAATGGCAACGGCTAAGACGGCGGGCGATCGCTTAAAACGAGGCTTTGAGTTTGTAGAACGCAAGCAGGACTATTTTTTTAAGCAACTGTTGATCTTTACAGATTACTACCAGCAAATTCGTCAGGACAGCACTCAACCCAATGTTTTAGAACGAGTTTGTGAGCGCATCCAGCCCAAAATTTCCGAAATTTTGGGGATTGACGATCCACAAGTCGCTGAGTTTGTTTTTACCTTTGTGGATGGCATTTGTGTTAGCCAGATTTATGGTCGCAGCGCGGCTAGCTTTTCTACTCATCTGCAACTGCTGCTCAAAATGTTAACGGCTTATTTTGAGAAATATCAGCCGTCTCTTCTAGAATCTGAAAAACTGCACTCATAGTTACCGCCAGAGTCACCCGATCGGATGATTCGCCGAAAAGCCAAACCCAATGTATGATAAAAATCGTTAAATATAACAATCGTTCGATATAAATAGCCGATGTTGCGGTTCGCAAAAAGCTACTCGCTAAATTTTTTATATCGGATGTTCGGTATAAGTGATTGCTCCATTCTCGAATAAACGAGGTTCACCATGAGCTTGCAACTGTTTTCAAAACCATCTAACCGCTGGATTGTGGGTCTGGCGATCGCGGCGACGGCGCTTGCAGGCACTACTGTTTTTTATGGCGTGTCTCAATTTAGTCAGCCGTCCCCTCCACCTAAGCAGACCATAGCGCCGCCTAAACCTTCTAAAGTGACTGCCTTGGCGCGACTAGAACCCCGTACAGAAGTGCTGAAATTATCTGCACCCCAGGCGCTAGATGGCGATCGCGTGGTTGAACTTTTAGTCAAGCAGGGTGACCGCATTCAAACCGGGCAGGTGATTGCAATTCTCGATTCCCGCGATCGCTTGCAACCCGCGTTACAGGAAGCCCAGGAAAAAGTTCGCAATGCTCAAGCCCAGCTAGCGCAGGTGCAAGCGGGAGCCAAGAGTGGTGAAATTGCGGCACAGAAACAGCAAATTTTGCGGCTTCGGGCAGAGCTTCAGGGCGAACAGGCAACCCAACAGGCAACCATTTCTCGCCGCCAGTCGGAACTAGAAAATGCCCGTGCAGAATACGATCGCTACCAATCTCTTGCCAACGATGGAGCGATTTCATCCTCAAATTTTGATCAAAAACGATTGACGTTTGACACCGCAAAAGCCCAACTCAGAGAAGCTCAATCCAATCAAAACCTGAAGGCAGATTCACTGCGGGCGCAGATTCAAGAAGCACGAGCAACCCTAGATAAAATTGCAGAAGTGCGACCCGTGGATGTGCGAAAAGCCCAAACAGAGGTGAATATGGCGATCGCGGCGGCAAAGAAAGCCGAGGCAGAATTGCAGCAAGCGTACATCCGCGCCCCTATCACTGGACAAATTCTCAAAATTCATACGCGACCAGGCGAAAAGTTGAGCAGTGATGGCATTGTCGATCTTGCCCAAACCGATGACATGGTGGCGGTTGCAGAGATCTATCAAACCGATATCGACAAGATCCGCTTAGGACAAGCTGCAACGATTACTGGACAGGGGTTTTCCGGTGCGGTCAAAGGGACAGTCTCCGAAATTGGGCTACAGGTGAGCCGTCAAAATGTGTTCAGCGCTGAACCGGGTGAAAACCTCGATCGCCGTATCGTAGAAGTCAAAATTCGGCTCAATCCAGCCAGCAGCAAGCGTGTTGCCGGATTGACGAATCTGCAAGTGCAAACTGCGATCGCGCTCTAAAATAACCGTTTTTCGGCAAGGATTTTATGTCTGTTTCCATCAATCCAACGGTTGTAAAACTGAGTCGATCGCAGTCTGATGCCGCGATCGACGTATTAGCTCATTCTTTCTATACCGATCCCGTGTTTCGGTATTTTTGGTCTGAACAAGATTCTGCTCTCTTTAAAACCTTGCAATGGTTTATCAAAATCCTATTGCGCTACAGCCAGCCCTATGAACACATTTATACGACAGCTGATCTTCAAGGCATTGCCATGTGGATTCCACCCGGAAAATATCCCCTAAATGACTTGAGACTCTTGCAGCTTGGCTTTTATGCTTTGCCCTTCAAGCTGCAATGGCGCAAGAGCTTGCAGTTTCTGGCTGCGTTTAACAAGATTGAGAAATTGCACAGGGGTGATATGCCCCAGCCCCACTGGTATTTGTTTTTGTTGGGTGTGGCACCAGAGAGTCAAGGACAGGGCATTGGTGGTTTACTGATTGAACCGATTTTGAACCAAGCAGATTTAGAGAAATTACCTTGCTATGTGGAAACCTCGACTGAACGCGGAGTGCGTTTCTATCAAAAGTATGGTTTTGAAACTGTCCACACTGTTTATTTTGAATCTGCTCCTCCTTATTGGTTGATGAAACGAATGCCACAACAGTAGTTTTTTTAATTGCTCTAAACGGAGATTTCCTAATGCTACAAAACATTTATATATTACTGTGTTTGCTAGGTTTTGTCCTACCTTACTCCCAATTTATTCCATTTCTTAGTGAACACGGCTTGAATATAACGTTGTTTTTTGAGCAGTTGTTTGCAAATCGAATTTCTGCTTTTTTTGCAATTGATCTACTGATTTCATCCGTTGTTTTTTGGGTGTTTCTTTATTGGGAAGGCTCACGTCTCAAAATGTCGAATCTTTGGGTCTATGTGGTTTGCAATCTAGCCGTTGGGCTGTCGTTGGGTTTTCCGTTATTTCTGCTGATGCGTCAACGCAAACTTGAACAAGCGTTGAATCAAACTTATTCTGTCGAAGGCTCAAGGTAGCTGTAAAGAATCTATTGAATTTCCCATTATTTAACTACGTTTATGCTGCCCAACCTCTTTCGCAAAACGCCGCTTGCTTGGTTTCAGGTGACTCGTGAAAAAACTCGACTGTTGGTGGCGATCGCCGGAATTGCCTTTGCCGACATTCTCATGTTTGTGCAACTCGGCTTCAAAGATGCGTTGTTTGATTCCGCTGCGGTGCCCTATCAAACCTTGCAATCAGATTTGTTCATCGTCAATCCTCAGTTTGAAACCTTGTTTTCCACCAAGACGTTTTCACGAGAACGATTGCTGCAAGCTGCGGCGATAGACGATGTGGAATCTATTAGTTGGTTGTACATTGCGATCGCTCAATGGCGTAACCCGACTACGCGCACCTCTCGTTCTATCCTGGTATTCGGCACCGATCCAGCGTCCAGGGCGTTCAAGCTGCCAGAAGTCAATCAACATTTAAGTGACCTACAACAGCTTAATCAAGTGCTATTTGATCAGGCTGGACGACCCGAATTTGGCGACATTGCCACCTTGCTAAAAACAACCTCACCACTGCAAACCGAGGTCAATGATAATCTCGTGCGCGTAACGGGCGTATTCACTTTAGGAGCATCCTTCTCAGCCGATGGCAACGTGATCACGAGCGATTCTACATTTTTGCGAATTTTCCCCGATCGCCAGCCCGAAGATATTGATGTTGGCTTGATCAAGCTCAAGCCGACAGCGGATATCAAACAGGTGCAAGCAGCCCTCAAAGCCAGTTTGCCCAATGATGTTTTGGTGATGACGCTGCCAGAATTTGCCACGCGCGAAAAAGACTACTGGGCAAATGCTACCCCAATCGGCTTCATTTTCACGTTGGGAACTGTCGTCGGCTTCATCGTTGGCGTGGTGATTGTCTATCAAATTCTCTATTCCGATGTGTCGGATCATCTGCCGGAATACGCGACGTTGAAAGCAATGGGTTACGGCGACTTCTACTTCGTTGGAGTGCTGATTCAAGAAGCTCTACTGCTGGCAATTCTGGGCTTTCTCCCTGGCGCAGTTCTGGCTACAGGGCTGTATGTTCTCGCTCAGGGTGCCACCATGCTGCCGATCGCCATGACCGTCGAACGTGCCACCAATGTATTCATTCTCACCGTTGTCATGTGCGTTGGCTCTGGAGTCATTGCCATGCGAAAACTCCGGTCTGCCGATCCAGCAGACATCTTTTAGTTTTGAGTGATTGATCTTTAGCCCTTTGTGATTCATCATGCAAACACTCTTCTCGCCGCTTAACACCTCACAGACTGAGAGTCAACCTGTTATTTCAGTCACCAATCTGAATCATTACTTTGGTGAAAATAATTTGCGTAAACAGGTGCTATTTAATGTGAATTTGGAGATTGCACCAGGTGAAATTGTGATCATGACCGGACCCTCTGGTTCAGGTAAAACGACGTTGCTGACGCTGATGGGTGGATTGAGATCGACGCAGGAGGGCAGCCTCAAAATCTTAGATCAAGAAATTGTGGGAGCAAGTAAGCAAAAACTGCTGAAGATTCGCCGCAACATTGGCTACATTTTCCAGGCGCATAACTTAATGACCTTTCTCACCGCAAAACAAAATGTACGAATGTCGTTGGAATTACACGATGAAATTGCCACCCAAGATTTAGATAGAAAAGCGGCTGAGATTTTAGAACAGGTTGGTTTAGGCGATCGCTTAAACTCTTACCCAGAAAATCTATCCGGTGGACAAAAACAGCGGGTCGCGATCGCCCGTGCATTGGTCAGTCGTCCCAAAATTGTGCTTGCCGACGAACCCACCGCTGCACTCGACAAAAAATCAGGTCGTGATGTAGTAGAAATGATGCAAGCACTCGCAAAAGAACAACATTGCACCATCCTAATCGTCACCCACGACAATCGAATTCTAGATGTCGCCGATCGCATTGTCTATATGGAAGATGGTCGTCTAGTCAGCGATGGCGTTGATATGGCTGCAAAGATGCATTGATGTCATTTGGTGTGTTGAGGCACTCACTGTGAGCAGCCCCCAAGCTGATAATATTCCTTAATCAGGTTTGATTAGCCATCTATCGGGGGAGGCGATCGCACTTCT
>JBBSCL010000114.1:0-8163 GCA_038250345.1 Leptolyngbyales cyanobacterium | reverse complement strand
TAGGGCTTGAATCCGGTCTTCACGAACGCGAATGTCTTTACCCACTTCAACCATGCGTTGCAGCCGAGTCCACACGCTAAACACCCATGCCAGCACTGCCCCAATTCCCATTGCCAAAATCAACTCAATCGACAAAGGTGCTTGAAACTGAATATCTTTAACGATGCGAATGGGCACCAGCTCAGTATTTTCAATTCCGAATAGAACCAATGCCAGACAAATCACAAAAATGACGACAAAATTAACCTGTTTCATATGTCTTGATGTTCAAATCATTCAATCCTGCTGATAAAAGTTTTACCAGAGAGCGGCAACAAATGGCTGAGAGTGATCAATTCTTTAAGGGCGAATGACGAATGACGAAGGGCGAAGGGCGAAGGATGAATGACGAAGGATGGATGTTGAAACAAGTCTCCTTGCCTAAACCCTGACCCCCGACACCCGACCCCTATTCTCCCTTCTCTTGCAACGGCAGCGCTGACGGTTGATGAATGGCATCTAGAGTGCCTTTGATGGTGCCAGCGATCGGGACGGCGACGACAATCCCTAGAAAGCCCGCAATTTGCAGCCCGATCAGTAGAGCGATGAAAATCCAGATGGGACTTAGCCCTGTAAAATCGCCCATGAGTTTTGGGGCGAGGATATTATCTCGCACTTGTTGCAAAATTGTGGCAGCGATCGCCACCTGAACCATCAGCCAAGGGTTTTGCAGCAATAACAGCAGCAGCACCAGTCCAATTCCTAGCGCCGGACCTACTAAGGGAATAATTTCAGAAATCCCGATTAACACTACAAACAGCAAAGCGAACGGCACTTGTAGGGCGAGAAAAATGGGCAGCAGCGCTATCATCATGAACACCGCCAGCAAAATTTGGCTAATAAAAAAATTATGAAAATTATTCTGTAGAGAGTCGCCGATCGCCACCCCATACTGCTTAGGCAAATGATTGATTGCACCTCGCCAAAGACGATTGCCATCTAGTAGCATATAAAACGCCAAAACTAGAACGAAAGTGCTACTCAGCGCCCAATTCAACGTTCCTAATGCCAACCCCACCGCCTGTTGTGCTAATGGATTCAACTGGCTTTGAATTTGGTCGTTAATCCGCTGACTAAATCCTTGCAAATCTAACGGTAAACTGCGTTCTTTTGCCATCAGGTCTAGCGCCTGCAAATTTTTGGCACTCGCTTCCAGCCAATTTGGAATCCGATTTAAAAGCTGGGTTGTTTGCTCCACAATTACGGGTAGCAAGGTTACGCCTGCAATCACCAAAACCGTGACTGTCATAAACAAAACAATTGTGACTGCTTGGCTACGCAAGAGGCGGGTTCTCTGAAATAACTGCACGGGATAATTTAGCAGAAATGCCAGAATTGCCGAAGCAACTAGGAGCGTGATCAGCCCTTCAAAGTAGCGGAATACTTGACTGATCAACCAAATGTTGAGAGCCGCAATAGGACCAGCCAAACCTAAAATTAGAATGCGTTGCAGGTCAGGAAAACGTCGCATTGGAGCGCTGAGTGAAAGGGCAAGGGAAAGCTGGAGTCAGACTAAAGGGAGGCTTGCTGAGTAGGCGGATGAAGGATTTCGGATGGTTGAGGATATTTGAGAAACCTGCCTAACAGCACGAAAAGCAGAATGGCAAGACTGCCTAAACCGATGGGGTTGGGCATCCAGAAAATGGTGTCTATCAAGTTTTTTTCACCGGGAATCAATGTCCAAATGAGTCTCTTTCCGCCCTTGAGCGATCGCGGCTTCAGGGTTTCAGAATTGGCGTTCGTTCGAGATCCCCAGGGTGTGTCTAGCTTAAATTCGAGGTTAATCAAGGACGTGGGGCTGACCAAAACATCACCCGTTGTAGAACGGACACCGAGCGATCGCAAATCAACTTCGTATCGCAACCGATTGCGCTCTATTAAAAGGAAATTACTGTGTTGAATGACTAAATGCCCAGTCACAGAAGGAATGCCGCTATCGGTTTCTACTAATGCAGACTGACTCAATCTGCTGTAAAACTGATTAAACTTCTTCTCCAAATCAGCACTGCTGATAAAAGGAATCGTAACCATAAGCCCAGTGGGGTTACGCTGTAGCCTGCCTCCCAACTTTTGGGCAGTTCGCTCAATAGCTTCAATCCAGCGTTGCTGTACTTCACTGTTGAAGGTTTTCAGCCGTTCGCTGAGTTGAATGTGCTGGACAAATTCTCCCCGATTGGGGCTGCGATAGTGAATTGCTAGGTCGTAGTCAATGCAGCCAGACAGCGAGATGGAAAGGATCAACAATAGGCAGCTAGTCCGAATGGTGGCGAAGGTTGCGGCGATTCCCGCAGGGATTCCTGTGCAAAGCTTCGCTAACGTTTCACAAATCGCTTGTCCCATGCTTGGCACCAGAAATGAGAAAGAATTTAGCCATTTTCTTATTTGCATGGGAATTTCTCCTGTTCCTGTTCCTGCTCTTGTTGCTGATTGATGCGGTGCGATCGCCCACTTCGGCGTATTTTACCCTGAACCCAAAAAGTTGAATGCTTAGGCACTCCATCCCATCCACAACAGACTCCCTAACCCAATTAAAACGGCTATCAACGCGACCCAAACAAATTGGTTATCTTTTGTATTGACCTGGCTGCTGTCTACAGGCTCATCTATGAGTTTAGGTTTAGGCTCTAGCTGTTTTGCTGAAAATGCCGTGCCATTGGCGATGCGATTCGTGAAACGATCCCTAGGGCGATCGCGGGTTTCACCTTCCGATAGTTGAGTCAAATCTGGAATTTGAGTCAGCCATTCTGGTCGCGCTTTCAGCTTAGGCGCTTCCAAAATGTAAAGAATGCGTTTTGCTTCCTTACAAGTTTTCAAATCAGGATGATGGGTCAACTGTTTGCATAGGGCGATCGCGTCGTTCATTTGCCCTTTTGCTTGGTATGCAGTCACCAGCCACATCTGCACCTCGCCGCCCAAAATAGAATTGGGATTTACCAGCGCTAACGCCCGCTCAAAACCGGCTGCCGCCTCGCGGTAGTTTCCCCGGTCAAAGGCATTTTTTGCGGCTTGAAAGTCTTGTCCTGAATCAGGGTTGCCTGAATCTGCTGTCATAGCAATTTACAAATGGGTTGTTTTTTAGAAAGAATCTCTCTATTTTACTGAGATGGGTTGCTCGTCGGCAGCAATTTTTCAGGTGCCCACTCTTGCCATTAAAGTGACTTCCCACACCAGCCGGGGTTGAACATTCCGCCTTAAATAAGTACGGGCTTGCTCTAAATGTTGGAGTGGCGATAAAGCAGATTGAGTCGTAATCTGGATTTTACGGGTGATCTGGTGCCACCAAATCTGCTGCAAGTAATCAATCAGCCACAGTTGCGCTTCAGATTCCAGCGTTTGGGAAATTTGACGGGCAAGGCTGAGGGCTTCGCGATGGGAGCCAATGGGTTGATGCAAACTCTGTAATAAATCACCGGGAAGCTCTTGAAGCTTTTGCCAATGGGCGATCGCTGCACCGGGGCTACCCTGTGCCAACCGCAAAATTTCAGGCTGCTGCAAAATTTCCGCTTGATTCGTTGTTTGCAGCACTTGCAGCATATCCTCCGAAGCTAGGCGAAAAAACGGAATCTTTTGACAGCGAGAGATTAAGGTTGGCAATAAAGATTCTGTTCCAGGTGCAATTAGAATCAAGGTAGCTCTCCCCGGTTCTTCCAGCGTTTTTAATAACGCATTCGCAGGCGCTTCTGCCATGGTTTCTGCTTGCTCAATCACCACGATTGAGCGCTCTGCTTCGAGGGGCGATCGCGCTAAAAAACGGGCGATTCCTCGAATTTGCTCTAACCGAATCAGCGGCGCTGTTTTACGCTTCAATCCTGCGGCTTCTGCCTCTGCTAGCGAAAACAGCTTTCCCTGATGCAGGTAGGTCGGCTCTACCCACAGCAAATCGGGATGATTGCGCTGCTGAATGCGACGGTGGAGGATAGCTTTCTGCTCCAAAGATTTGCCCTGGCTAAACACCAGATCAATAAAACATTCCGCCGCCATCCCCCGCCCAATTCCAGCCGAGCCAGCAAACAGGTAAGCCGGGGCAATTCGCTGCCTTGCTACCGCCTGAGTCAGGAGTTGCACTGCTTGAGATTGTCCAATCAAGGAAGAAAAGAAAGACATGGCGAATGGCGAATGACGAATGGCGAATGGCGAATGACGAATTACGAAGAACAAAAAGAGTAGGAGTGAAAGAGAAGTACGAGGTGGCATGTATTCAAGGACTCCTGACCGCTGACCGCTATAACCTAATCCCCTATGCCCTTTTCCCGTACCACTTCGTTAACCGATCGCTCAAAATCGCCTGAATTTCTTGAAAAACGGCTGCTTCAGGTTGAGTGGCGTTAATTCTAGCGATGCGGTGGGGGTGGGCTTGGGCAAGAGCCGCGAAACCTTGCTGTACGCGCTCGTGAAAGTTGAGATCGGCTTGTTCAATGCGATCGGCTTTGCCGCGTTGGTGGGTTCTGTCGAGTCCGGTTTTTACGTCAAGATCAAGCCAGAAGGTGAGGTTGCTTTGTAAACCATTGGTGGCAATCTGATTAAGCTGTTCAATCAGCGCTGGGTCTAAACCACGTCCATAGCCTTGATAAGCGATGGTGGAGTCAGTGTAGCGATCGCACAAAATCAAGCTATTCTCCGTGAGGTGGGGGCGCAAAACTCCTTCTACATGCTGGGCGCGATCGGCGGCATACAGCAATAGTTCTGCTCGATCTTGAATAGGTTCCTGGGTTGAATGCAACAGCAGTTGCCGTAGCCCCTTTCCTAAATCAGTGCCGCCGGGTTCACGGGTAACAACAAGCTGCTGCACCCACCCGTTTGATTGCAGAAAGGCAAGCCAACCGCTTTCAATTAGCCACTGACGCGATCGCTCTAATTGGGTAGTTTTGCCGCCGCCCTCAACACCCTCAAACACAATTAATCGACCTGGCATAAATTTGTGATCACGTTTAATTCAGTGGAAAAATTCACTTCAGTGGAATTTAGTCTATCTGCCATTTGACTAGAACAGAATGAACGCTATCATGGCAAGGTCTAATTGTTGAAAGTCCAGAAATACATGGCTCGCTATACTGGCATATTCAAAATCTTGACTCCGGTCAGTGTCTTTCAACCGTTAATGAAAGATACTTTAGAATCTTGTCGTTTTAACGTCATTTATCAAACGGGTGACTATCTCATGGCGAGAGAGATTCCAGGTCATGTTGCGTTTCATCAACTGGTCACCGTAGAAGTGCTGGTTGATAAAACAGTGATCACCGATCGCGAAATTCACATGAGTATTGTGGTTAAAAATGAAGAGTTGCCTCTGCATCTCGATAATCATTGCCAGCAAGTGTTTAGTCAAATTACCCAAGCGATCACAGACGCGAACCACTGGCAAATCATTGAAGCTGTGGCAGGCTAGTAATCAAACGCTTTTAGCGCTAGTCGTCATCTTCTAGATCGTCATCTTCTGGATCACCCACCATATTGGGGCTGATCAAGGTAATATCCCATTCATCCGGCGGCACAGTCAACACAACATCTCGTTGCAGCGAATAGTAAATAGCCCGAACTTGAGGACCAAATACGACTTCATCTTCGTTCTTCAAGTCTTGAGCTTGCAATTTGCGCCCGTTAATCAGCAAACCATTGGCACTCCCTTTACCCTTTGCATTTCCATCCACAATCCGATAATAAAAACCGTCGTCTTCGGCAGGTAGCTGCACTAAGGTTGCATGACGACGAGAAACAAACTGGGAGACCAACCGAATATCACACTTAGGGTCGCGACCAATTGAGTAAAGTGGCGCAGTTAGGACAAACTCACGCCGCCCCTTATCATCTTCAATAATGAGCATATGATTTTGATGCGGTTCAGAAGGCGTTAATGCTCGGAGCGACACAGCGTTTTCTTAAAGAAACAGCAAAATTGATCAAGTCAAAAAAAATGAACTGTTGAAAATTTTAGCTTGAAACCGCATAAAAAGCTGATAAGCAGACTGCTCTAGCTTAAGTAAATGCAAAAATATAGATATTTAAACTAGACTACAAGCTGTGATGGTTGAAAATTTACTATAGCTAAACAATTAAAATTTAGCGTAGATGAATTTTTGAATGAAAGAGGTTTAACTTACAGCGATTTTTAGTAGAGTGTGCAGTGCCCACAATTTCTCGAAGCGTTTCACCGCAAAAGTTTTGGGCAGTGCCCAACCTACAATCTGTGGTCTATTCGTGCGAAAACGGCTGTAATTGAAGTGAACGAAACAGGATTGGATGGCTTTTTTGCGATCGCGCATCGTGTTACTTGCACTTTGCCTATCCTAGGAGTAACTAAAGTCTGTCACTAGGTAAAGGTTTCAGCCCTCAACCAAAGTTTTTATTCAGCTCGTATTGATTCAACCTAGCTCTACTTAACTTAAGTTTACACAGCTTGTTGCTATTGGTAGGCTCCTCTTCCGGGTATCCCATCATATTGGGTCCAATCAGCGTAATGTCATATTCGTCGGGTAACGCTGTTATCACCTCCTCTCGTCTTAACAACAGGTAGGTTGCAGTCACGTTAGGACCGAATACTATTTCATCTTCATGCTCTAAAGTACGGGCGCGGAGCCTGTGACCATTGATCAATAAACCGTTGGAGCTTGCTCTACCCGCTGGAATCCCATCAACAATACGATAGCAATACGTGCCATCATCGTTGCTCAACTGCACTAGCGTAGCGTGGCGGCGTGAAACAAATTGAGAGACTAGGCGAATATCACAGTCAGGATCACGACCAATTGCGTGAAGCTCACGATCTAGGGTAATCTCTGCACGACCCTTATCGTCTTGAATAATGAAGAGATGACTTTGGTAAGCAGCAGTAGGCATTTGGAGATGCAACTGAACAATAAAGAAAAAACTCTGATATAGCTGATGATCATACCTTGTCTTATTCGCGATCGCCTATCGGAAAATGCTGATCAATTAGGGGAAGATACAGAGCTTAAGATACAAAGTTTTTGTTTAGGAATCTAAAGAAGTTTGGTTTTGAGGAGAAATCGTCCGATACAGCAGCAGTGAGTTGGTGACCACACTGACTGAGCTAAATGCCATCATCGCACCCGCAGCAGCAGGACTGAGCAAAATGCCGTAGCTCGGCAACAGCAGCCCCGCAGCCAATGGAATGCCGATGAGGTTGTAGGCAAATGCCCAAAAGAGATTCTGACGAATTTTATTAAATGTGGCACGACTGAGGTGGATTGCTTCTACCACGTCCAACAGGCGATCGCGCATCAGAATAATGCCAGCGGTTTCGGTGGCAACGTCGGTGCCAGAGTGCAAGGCAATACCCACGTTTGCTTGGGCTAGGGCTGGAGCATCGTTGATGCCATCGCCCACCATGGCGACCGCGTGACCCTGCGCCTGAAGTTGGGCGATCGCGTCTGCTTTACCGTCGGGTCGGATGTTTGCCAGCGCATCAGCCGGAGAAATATCGAGCATCTGGGCAATGGCGATCGCGGTATCGGACTGATCACCCGTCAGCATTTTCACGGTTAGCCCCATTTGTCGCAGTTTAGTCACCGTTGCGATCGCGTCAGGACGCAGCACATCGGCGACGGCAATCAAGCCAACGACGGTTCCCGCCAAAGCAACGTACACCACGGTTTTACCCGCAGTTGCCAGCGTTTTTGCTTGAACATGAACGGACTCGGCGATCGCAATATCATTTTGCTTCAGCCAGTCCGCCGTTCCCAACAGCACCCGTTGCGGTGGCTGACTAGGATCTCCGGCACACTGCACCGTTGCCGCTACTCCAAATCCTGGAACGGTTAAAAAATCTTGGGCGGGTAACAGGGCGATCGCTTGTTGCTGCGCCTGCTGTTGAATTGCCAAGGCTAGGGGATGGCGGGTGCCGCTTTCGACGGTGGCGGCGAGTTGGAGGAGGGAAGCAGGAGTGACGAGTGGCGGTCGAGTGGCGAGAGTGGGTAGTGAGTGGTCAGGTGTCGCGTGTTGCGGGTTGGAAGAAGACGGCAAGGCAAAGCTATCTTGAGTCAGAATTGGGGCAATGACTAAGCAGTCGGTGACGGTGGGTTTGCCGCTGGTGAAGGTGCCGGTTTTGTCGAAAACAATGGTGTCCAGGGCATGGGCACGTTCTAGAATGTCGCTGCCGCGAATCAG
>JBBSCL010000113.1:0-8178 GCA_038250345.1 Leptolyngbyales cyanobacterium | reverse complement strand
CCGATCGCGCCTCTCACCTGAAAGATGACATCGTTGTAATCGCGATCGCTGGTTCCATCCAGCCTCAAATCTTCCAACACAAACGTGGAGCCTTTCCCGGTGACATCGGCAATTTGCCCAAACTGAAACTCTCGGTTTGGGTTGGCGGTTGCCAAGGAGAATAGGGGACGCATATCGCTATAGAGATCAGAGCGACCCGCGATTTGCTGAAAACTGCCATTGGGCAACAGCGCCACCCCGAAAGTGTCTCCCGGATTCATTGCAACCGTTTTTACGCCTAGATAATCTCCAGCATTAAAGTTGCCCTCCCAGCCAGCGGCATCGGTAAACCGGGCAGCATCGGTGTGGTCATCAATCACCAAATGTCCTAGAGTCGAGCCGCTGAGGATGCGGCGCACAACTTCTTGAATGAAAGCATTGGAGCCTGGGTCGAATTGTTCCAATCCTGACAGGCTAAAGATGCCGAGTTCGCCTTCGTAGCCGCCGCCATCAAATAGGTAGTCGATGCCAACTTGCCCTGTGTTGCCAACGGTGAAGTAGCCAGAGGTGAAAGAATTAATGGGAACGGGGGAAAGCGCTTGAGTGAAAGAATCCGACGTAAAACTGCTGCGATCGCTGAAGGAAGGCAGATCCAAGGTATTACGCAGCGGATCGGGTGGCAAAAAACTACTGCTTGATGCAGTGCTAGTGTCTAGAGGAGAGCGTGATTGGTTCAACAAATCAACAGAAATGGTAGAGCTATCCGGCATGGAAAAGACCTCGTTATCAGACTAAAGGTGAATCACTAAGTACGTGTAAACGCTGGAGATGCAGATTGGGTGCAATCTCTCCCCAGCTAAAGCTTTCTCGGTGTGAGGCGCTGATAATTACGCAAACTGCCAGGGAACTTGCCGTCAATTCTGATACACGACCTCAAAAATGTAGGTATGGTAAAGTTGGGTTTTTCCTTTTATTGATGAAAACTTTATGACAGCCTGGGGATTAATAAAGATGGCGTGTCTACTAGGATGATTTATGAATGTTGGGGAAGCCTTAGCCCGAATAGAATTGTTGTTTCAAACCAGCCTGTCGTTTCCAAAACGGGAGATTTTTCGGGGTGCCTGGAAAAATCTGACCTATGAGGCAATCATTGAGGGCATGATCGAGCAAGGGCATCGAGGGTACGATCTCAGCTATATCAAAGCCCAAGGATCTGAACTCTGTCGAGAATTGACAAGCTTGCTGAACATGCAGGTTAAAAAACGCACCTTTCAAGAAGATGTGATGGAAGGATTGCGGCGGCAGGCACCGCGATCGCCCCAAATTTCACCAGAGCTAATCCCAGCGGAGCCAGCGATCGCGTTATCAACCACTCCCCCGGCTTTGGACAGCGCCACCATTCGTTGGGTGGGGCGAGAAGATCTAGTGGAGTCTCTAGTGCAACGATTGCAAAACACCTGTCGCGTGTTGATGTTGGTGGGACTGACTGGAATTGGCAAGACTGCATTATCGGCTCGGCTGTTGACCGATACCCAACTGCAAGCCCAGTTTCCAACCCAAAAAGTGGTCTTGTGCGATCGCGATCTGCCCAACTTTGAGCATTTGGCAAACGAGGTGTTGGGCGCAACTGCCATGACCGATTCTGAGCTTCAGCGATCGCCCGATCAATGGGTTGAGGCAATCATTGCACGATTGAAAACGCAGCCCTGTCTGCTGGTCGTAGATATGGCGGAGGAAATTCTCGCCAGCGATGATCACGGGAGACTGCAATTTATCGACCCCGCTTTTGCACACCTTCTAGACCAAATGGTGCGGTCAGAGGTCATGCCCAGCCGGATCATTCTCACCTCTCAAACCCAACCGCCCTTGCCGTTTCAGGGTCGCTATCCAGAGCGATCGCATCTACAACGTCTAGCCGGATTAACCGAGGCTGAAGCGCTGCAATTGTTTGAGGAATGGGGTGTGGCGGTATCATCTCAATCATTGGATAGGGAAGCAGAAACATTGCTGCAACGCATTATCTGCGTATTTGAAGGACATCCCTTAGCCCTGCAAGTGATCGCGGGAGAAATCCAGGCTGAACCTTATAACGGCAGCATTCAGGCTTATTGGGCAGAGTTTGGTGCTGAATTTATCAAGGTCGAACAGCAGAAAGCCGCTGAGGAGATTGAGGGCAGGAGCGATCGCCCCCATCTCACCTGCTACCGTCCGCAGTTGCAAGATATTGTCCGCGATCGCATTGAGCAAACCTTTCAACGATTGCAACAGTCAAACGTCCTTGCTTACCAGCTATTGCTGACGGCAGCAATCTATCGACGTGCTGTGGAACCTGCTGCCTGGTACTGCTTGCTAGATGAACATCCACCGGCGATCGCCCAACAGGCTTTCTCCAGCTTAGAACGTCGATATCTGATTGAACGAGAACGCTACCATAACCAGATTCTCTATCGTCAGCACAGCCTCATCCGCTGCGTTGCTTTGCAGCATTTGCATCAGACAGAGGAGGTCGCGCCCTTGTGATTGAGTATGAGCCGATTTCACCCCATATACTCAGCGTTCAGGCAATTCCTCACTTGCGGCTAGACTCGCAGGGTCAACTGATGCAGCAAATCCGTGACGATCTCACGCCAGCGGTTCAAAAGCTCTCCCTGCGGCACCGGGCACACCTGAAAGCCGCGCTCTACTGGTTGCAGAGCTATCAACCCGATATAGGGTCTACCAACCTCGATCGCGTCCGGGGCTACCTAGAGTCGTGTCATCATCTAGCGCAACTGTCGGCATGGCAAGTCGCATTTGAGTTGTTGCATCGACAGATCGTCACGAATGGGGTGACAAATCCGCTCTACAAGCAACTGGAAATCTGGGGGAATTATCAAGAACTCACCGACCTGCTGCGATCGCTCCTAGGTCAGTTAAACGTAGAGAACGAATGTTTTTGTCTTAACCAGTTAGGACGAATCTACAGTGCAAGAGGCTTGTTCACCGAGAGCGCCCGGTATCATCAACAGGCATTGGCGATCGCGCAGGCGATCGATGATCACACTATTTTGGCTCAAGTGCATTTGGGATTAGCGGAGGCAAATGGATGGTTAGAACGATGCGATATCGGGCTTGCCCATGCCAACACTGCTCTGGAACTTGCCCTCCAGTTAAATAATTTGCCCCTGCAAGCCGAAGCTTACTATCATCTATCAGCCATGCTGACGACAAAAGGATTGCATCGTCATCAGAAGTTAGCCTTAAACTATGCCGAGCAAGGGCTACTGCTTGCCCAAAGGCTTGACCATATAGAGTTGCAAAATGGCTTACTGGGGACATTGGGCATCATCCACATGAGTTTAGGCAATCATCAGCAAGGACTGTACTATTCTCGACAACAGCTAAACTTATCTCAGGCAACTCATGACCTCCGTAAACAGTGGGCGGCTTTAACCAACCTCAGCACCACTTTTTTGTTGCTCAAAGATAGCGCTCAAGCGAGAAAATTGACGCAAGAGGCGCTGGCGATCGCCCGTCAACTCGACAGTCTTTACTGCGAAACATTCATTTTCTATAATCAACTGGCGATGAATCTCAGCCGAGACGTATGTTTGATGTCCCAAGAGTCGTTGCAGGAGTCATTAGAATTGGCGCGATGTCGTGGCAATCTACATCAACAGTGGGTGTTGTTACAAAGTCTTGCAGTCGCCTCGTTACACGCAGGGCAACGAGATCAAGCAATGGCTTGGCTGGAGCAGGCAGAGGCAATGACCCATCGCCTAGCGATTGCCTCAATTCCAGCCTTTCAAGCTGATTTGGTCAACTTTTCGTATGTGCTCAGTCGAGCAGGCAAGTGGAAAGCAGGCTTACGTTACGCTCAGCGATCGCGGGCGATCGCCTGTCGGCAACAGGACAGCAAAGGACAATTTTGGGGCATTCTGGTGATTGCCTATGCCTATTGGCAGGGAAGACACTGGGGATGGACATTGCTCTTATTGCTGCGACATATTCCAATCACGCTAGCCGTTGCCGGACGTGATCCATCGATTCGATATTCCCTAATCATGGCGATCGAAGCCTTGAGTCAGCCGCTAGTGGATGGATTGCACCGACTACGGCGTTTCCTTCAGGTTCAGCCACGGAATTAGAAACCCCGTTAGCACTTGCAGCCCACTCCCAGAAGCACCCAGCCACCATAGCAAAGGTGAAGCGATCGCAGATCAATCCCCATACTGGTTTGATTGTCCAAGGCAGCATCGCCACGACTCCAATTAGGGCGGTGACGGCTGGCGATCGCCAATCACCTGAGCAACCGCGCAGATATTTCTGGCAATCGCTATCGTAGAAGGATGAATCATCGAAGATCTTCTTTACGGCGGCGATGGCGCGAGTTTCGCCGATCGCTGTCTACCTACCAATATTGTGTTAAAGCAATCGAACTCGTCTGGCGGTGCGATCGCACTCTGACGATTGCATTTGCCATTCTCACCTTGATTAGCGGATTGCTTCCAGCGGCGATCGCCTATGTGGGCAAGCTGATTGTGGATAGCGTGGTGCTGGCAGCCCAAACTGGAGCTATGGACGATCGCTGGACTGTCCTGAAATACCTCGCGCTAGAGGCGGTAATCACGGCTCTGTTGACTGCTTCACGCCAAGGGCTGATGCTGTGCCAATCGATCCTGAGAATGCTGTTGGGTCAGGAGGTCAACGTGATGATTATGGAAAAGGCGCTGACCCTCAACATGGCGCACTTTGAGAATCCAGAAATCTACGACAAAATGGTGCGTGCCCGTCGAGAAGCTTCTAGCCGTCCCTTAAGTTTGGTGGGGCGCAGCTTTGGGTTGGTACAGGATGGCTTGTCGTTGATCACCTTTGGCGGCTTGCTACTCGGTTTTTCTGGCGGTGTTGTCATCCTGCTGCTGGTTGCGGCATTTCCGGCTTTTGTTGCCGAAACGCGCTTTGCCGACCAAGCCTTTCGATTGTTTCAGTGGCGCGCTCCTGAAACTCGTGAACAAAACTACGTGGAATGGCTGATCTCCAACGAAAGCAGCGCCATGGAAGTGAAGCTTTATCAGTTGGGCGATACTCTTTTAGATCGCTACAAAGCCACTTTTCAGCGTTTATTTCAGGAAGATAAAACGCTGACCATTCGCCGCAGCCTATGGCGTTACCTATTAGGCTTATTGAGTACGCTGGCTTTTTACGTGGCGTATGTGTGGATTGCATTAGAAGCGATCGCGGGGCGCATTTCTCTCGGCGAACTCACCATGTATCTCGTGGTGTTTCGTCAAGGACAAACCACGTTTTCTAACCTGCTGACGAACATCAGCGGGATCTATGAAGATAGCCTTTACCTTTCCAATCTATACGAATTTTTGGAGGAGCCAATTTTCAATTCGGGCGGCAGCGCTACCCAAGGAGCCTTACCCACCGATGGCTTGCGATTTGAAAATGTCAGCTTTGCTTACGCTGGCAATTCCAAACTGGCTCTACAGAACGTATCCTTTCACCTTAAGCCTGGTGAAAAACTGGCGATCGTGGGGGAAAATGGGTCTGGCAAAACCACTTTGATTAAACTGCTGACTCGGCTTTACAGCCCTGATTCTGGCAAGATCTTGCTGGATGGACGTGACTTAGAAGAATGGGATTTGCTGACTTTGCAGCGACGGATTGGCGTGATTTTCCAAAACTTTGTGCGTTATCAATTCACGGTTGGCGAAAATATTGGGGCAGGCGATGTCACCGCGCTGCAAGATGAAGAGCGCTGGCAAGTTGCGGCTGAAAAAGGCATGGCACATCCCGCGATCGCTGAACTGGCTGACGGGTATTGGACTCGTTTAGGGCGCTGGTTTAAAGGCGGGCGAGAACTCTCTGGTGGGCAATGGCAAAAAATTGCCCTCTCCCGCGCTTTCATGCGAATTGGCGCTGATATTCTCGTGCTAGATGAACCCACTTCTGCTATGGATGCAGAAGCCGAAGCCCAAATTTTTGACCGATTTCGGGCGATGACTCAAAATCAGATGGCAATTCTGATCTCTCACCGATTTTCTACCGTTCGTATGGCAGACACCATTTTGGTGTTGGAAAAAGGAGAAGTTTTGGAAACTGGCACCCACGAAGAGTTGCTAAAAATGAACGGACGCTATGCTCATCTATTTGCCCTACAAGCCGCTGGCTATCGGTAAAGAGCGATCGCTGACCATCGGGTTCGTATCGCATGTTTTAACAGGCACCCTGTTTGATACTAGCCAAGCGATCGCAGATGGTGGCAAACAAAGGGCGCAAGGAGGTCGTGGGGTGCATACAGTCTTGTTGGAGGTGCCGCAGCCGAGTCATGATATCGGGGTGGGAGAGTGCATCCTGCTGATCACAATGATCTAATAAATCTTCCAGCAAACAACCCACCGCTCTGACTTCCAGCCGTTCTAATGCTTGTGCAGTTAAGGGGGCGATCGCGTCATAAAAGCTGGCAGCACCGAAGTCACCGAACAAGCTGTGTCCGTGATCGTTGACCAAAATATTGTGGGCATAGAGATCGCCGTGCAGGATGCCTTGACGGTGCAGATGGGCAACAGCGGCAGCAATTCCCTCAGTGATGCGAAGGATATCTGCTAAGGAAAAAACCGTGTCTGGTGGATAGCTATCTCTAGTACAAGTATCCAAGCTGGGAGGGTGACCCAGATTTTTGTAGTCTGGTGGAATTAAGGACAATACCAATCCTGCCGTAGCATCCGGATGATTGACCAATTGCCCCAATGCGGTTACCAAATTTGGGTGTGATCCCGCTGCGATACAGGCTTGCATTTCATTCATCGGCAACCCATCGCTGGTCATTTCACCTTTGAAGACCTTAATGGCAACGTCTTTGGTTTCGGTTTGGGTCACCCGCCATAATCCTTTGGAAATGATGCCAGAGGCACCTTGCCCTAGGGTATTTCCTAGCGTTAAGTCAGACCAGTCAATGGTGGCTATCGATTGTGGCGCAGTGGCAGCGTGGGCAAATGGGTTGCCTGAATATGCCAGCCATGCCAAACGGGGCAGACTTAGCAGCCAAGCGGGGAGGGATGAAAGCTGATTGGCGGACAGCCGAATCAACTCTAGATTCTGGCAGTCTGCCATTTCATCGGGCAGCGATCGCAAACGGTTTCCCGCCAGCATCAGTTTTTGCAGCTTGCTCAGGGTGCCGATCTCTGGCGGTAGCTGCTCAATCTGGTTATCTGTCAAAATCAGCCAGCGAATAATAGGGGACAGCGCTGAGGCACTAACCCGGCGAATTTGGTTGGATTTGAACCCAATAACGCTGAGTTGGGGGCATTGGGCAAGCACTTCTGGAATCTCTTCAAACTGATTGTTGAAAAAGAAAGCGGCTTTGAGGTTGGTTAACCGTCCAAAGTCATCGGGCAGAGAATTGAGTCGATTATTCGACAGATCCAAAATTTCTAACGAATCTGCCAGATCTAAAATCTCAAGAGGAAATTGGGTCAACCCGCAGTTCAGCGCCAATCGGTTGCTAGGTTCTAACTGACCCGATCGCAGCAAGTTGAACGTTTCCATCGTCACAATAGTAGACCTCTTGCCGATTAGGTTGCCGTGTGTTGTCGTCGGAGCAGTCGCTAGACCATTATCCCCACTCACAATACTATGCAAACTGCTGCGATCCTATGGCAACCGTGGTGCAACAAAATCGCGAAAGCTTGATTGATTTACACTTGGGTCGAAAAGCAGGGTATACTGTGGAAGTGTGTTTTACGGGATGTAGCGCAGCTTGGTAGCGCGCCTGCTTTGGGAGCAGGATGCCGCAGGTTCGAATCCTGTCATCCCGATTGTTAAAAAGTTAGCTTGAACCATTTACAGCGATCGCTTTAGCTGTTTCATTCTTGCCACGGCATTAAATCGGCGGTAACCTGCGCTTTCTGAAGATTGCGAATCAGTCGTTGAGCTTGATGCTTGTAGAGCGGAATCGGCACTAGTGCGGGCAGGCTTGTCATCATCTGTCGGGCAGCACCGATGCTACATCCCGAAATGCGGGTAATTTCATTAGCCCCTTCAAAAATGGCATCTTGATTAGGGGCTTTGCTCACGCGCACTTGCCAACTGGGTGGGGTTGATTCGGCACGCTCGATGCGCTGTAGGCTCTGAGTCGTGGCAAGCAAAATTAGGCGATCGCCCGCTTCCAATCGCACATCATCCGAGGGTAACAGGTTGGCGGCTGATTGCGAT
>JBBSCL010000112.1:0-8262 GCA_038250345.1 Leptolyngbyales cyanobacterium | reverse complement strand
TTGACTGCTAGGAACAAACCAATCGGTATTCCAATTATTCCGCACACGCCAACACTAGGAACAGGACCCGGTAGCGGTACTCTCAGACCCGGTACGGAGGCAGTTTTTGTGACCGCGCTGCCATCGCCCACGAGGGGTAGCGGCTTACGGTTTGCTGGCAAGGGCGGTAGAGGTGCATCTTTCGGTTCGGCTTGAGGAGGTGTTTTGGTCTGCGTTGCTGCGGGTTGAGCTTGAACTAAGACGCTAAAACTTACGAGTGAGGTGAGCAGACCACAAATAGAGAAACGAGTAGACATATATTCAACCCTTGTGTACTTCATCAGTGCTTTCTACCATAATCCTCTAACGTTTTGAGAGGTAAAGCGCAAAACGCCTGATCCTTGATCTGTCTTATAAAAAATTTGTAGCCCCTGGTCATTGACTTCATAGCGCTGTGCCGCTTGCAACGCCTTCAAAAACCTCGACTCCTGAGTCATCAAACTCTCTTCACAGGCTTTGCGAGTGGTGGCAAGAGGATTGATGGTCAACTGATTGCCTTTAGTTTTGAAACCACCGTTAAAACGGTTGCAGCCACCCGAACCCGTGACGATGAGGACTGAGTTTTTTGCAGAGGATTGCTGTTCTATTACGGGATTGGCGATCGCGACTCCAACAGAGCCAACGATTAGAGTCACTACGCAGCCAGCTAGCGGATTGAAGGAAATTTTACGGTTCATTTTATGTGCCAAAACTACTGTTCTTTAGTCGAAATGATTTGCATTTTTGTGCCCAGAAACGGCTCTATACTCCGAAGCAAATGTTTGGAAAAACGACGCGATCGCGCCTCTAATCAACCCTAACTAACTCAACCATCAAAGGCACTACATAACAAATTGATTGCTGATTTAACGAAGCCTTTCAGTTCATTTCACATCGAAATAACAGAAACAATAAATCTTCTATTAAAGTACTCCATAAACATAAGAAACTTATAGGACTGCTGTTTATCCCTGTCTCAACCCTCCTATCCTTGAGGTATAACACCAAACCACTTCCGGTAAATCTTCCCATAGGTGCCGTTCTCCTTGAGGGTTAGAATTGCCTGATTAATGGGTTTACGGTAGGGGCTATTTTTTAACATGGCGATCGAATAGAACTGTACGACCTGCCTATCTTGTTTAGGGCGTGGGAATGGAGATCTGGCGGGAGATACAGCCAATAGCAGCTAGATAAGCGCTGCCCCCGCGATTTTAGAGTAAATAGAACTGGATTAACCCAAAAACGGTTGGGTAGGCAACCCGATCGCCTGAGTTGAAAAGCGAAATAAATCTCCTGCAAAGAAGCCCTGTTTAACTTCTTGCTGGCTTAGCCCAACAGATGCCGAAGTGATATATAAGTCTGTTAGATTAGAGCCGCCAAAAGTAACACAAGTTGGGCGCTGAATCGGCACTTTGACTCGCGAAATTTCCTGACCGTCGGAGTTGAAGCAAGCAATAGCCCAGCCATTCCACAGTGCAGACCAGATGTTGCCCTGCTGGTCGATCGCCAGTCCGTCGGGTTCTGCAATCTCGTCACTTAAGTCAATCAGAACTCGGCGATCGCGAATCGCTCCCGTTTCCGCCACAAAGTCATAGGCATAGATTTTGTGGGGTGCTGAGTCAGTTAAGTAGAACGTTGCCCCATCGGGACTCCAGCCTAATCCATTAGAAATGGTTAGCCCAGTTTCCATGACCTGTAGTGAACCATCTAGATCGTAGCGATAAAGCTCTGCCTGCCCTTGTTCTTCGCTAATGGAACCGACCCAAAACCGCCCGTGAGAATCACACTTGCCATCGTTTAAGCGAGTGTTGGGATAGGGAAAATCAATCTGGTGTAGAGTTGTAACCTCGCCTGTTTGGGTATTGAGAAACGCAAGGCGATCGCGCAGCGCCAACAGCAATCGATCTTGACCTGCTAGGGCGATCGCGCCAACCAAATCACCGACATCAAAGTGGCGATCTTGCCCAGTGGCAGGGTCAAACTGGTGAACCCGATGATTAAAGATATCGACCCAGAAAAGTTGCTGGCGATCAGCATCCCACATCGGGCACTCGCCTAAGCGGGCACGAGTAGTCAATACATTTTGAACCGATTGATTCATAGAACTGTTACCCCATTCCCCAGAGAGTGTTTAAACGGATTGTTGAATATCAAAGCTGCATATCAAAGACGTGATAGCCCCATTCCGGCATATCGAAATAAAGACCTGAAATTAGGCTATCGCCAGGGCGATCATAAACAATAGAACTCATCAAATCTTTGAGATAGTAGGTTTTATTCGCTAGATCGTCATAGGGCAAAGTCACATAACACTGACTCGGATGGGGCGCATAGTTAACGATTATCAACAAGCGTTGTTTTTCTGCATTGTCCCAGGTGAAGCCGATGAACCCATTCGATGTCCAGTTGCCATCCCAGGCAGGGGTGCAGTTGAGCAGTCGCCAGGTGCCCGATCGCAACACTGGCGATCGCAAGCAGGCAAGCAGTTTGCGGTAGAAGGTGTGCAGTTCTTGATCAATCGGTTCAGTCGGTCCTCGCTGGAGATGCACTGAAACTTTATGGGTACAGCCTTCGAGTTGCCCCTAGTGAAAAAAGCGCAGACCGGGGCTAAGAAAGGTGAGAATGGCGGCGGCGCGATGCAGGTCGGATGGGAAGGTTCTGGCGGCGCGAGGCTCGTCGTGATTTTCCAGGAAGCGAACAGATTTGGTCTGATAGTCTAGGTCTGCCCAGAAGTGTTCACGTACAGGGACGACATGTTGTTCCTCCAAGCGATCGTAGAGGCACTTGTCGTAGGTATAGTCGAACCCACACTGTTGCAGCGTCCATTCCATATCCCAGTAGACTTCTGCCATAAATACAAAGTCGGGATGCTGGTGCCGCACTTTTTGGGTGGCAGGTTGCCAGAATGGGTCGATCGCCATGCCCCAGACTCGCTGGAAGATCTCTGGCAGAACGAGCATCGCCATATCGCAGCGCACACCATCGCACAGCCGAGCAATGTTGAGCAATTCGCCTAGCATTGCTGCTTGAAGCGAGGGATTTCCATAATTGAGTTGTAGCGTGTCGAGCCAACCCGCAAAGTAGGGGTCGCGTCCGTAGGTAAAGATGGCTTCGCCAGTGGAGAGGGGCACTCGGCAGTAGTTTTGTGGTTCTCGTGCCAGTAATTCCTCGGTTCCCTGCACAAAAAACTCAGGATGAGTTTGCACCCAGGCATGGTCAGGAGCCATGTGATTGGGCACAAAATCTAGCATCAGTTTGAGTCCGCGATGGTGGAGACGATCGCGCAATCGCTCCATTGCCGAGGTGCCACCCATGCGATCGCTGACGCTGTAGCTCTTGATGGCAAAGCAAGAGCCGCACACATCGTCATCGCTTAAGTCAATTAACAGTTGTCGATAGTCCTCTAGCCACTCCCGGTTAGATAAAGAAACGGTTCGCCCTGCATCCCCCATCTGCCATACTCCCAAGAAATAAACCCAGTCAAACCCTAGACTGACGATTTCATCTAGTGGTGTATCAAACAATAGTTGATGAGTAAGGTTTTCGCGAAATGCTTTCTAAGTAACGCTTTTAGAGATATAAGCCCCATCATCTAATCATTGGAAGACCACTAGGGCTGTGTTGGGAATATCATCTAGAGTTGCCGGACGGTTCAACTGTTTTGATAACAACGCGATCCAAGCGCGGGTGTTGATTTGATAGAGCGTGGGATAAATAGGCATTGGCATGACCCGAAACCTGCGATCGTGTTAAGTAGCGGAGTGAAGCCCCTCTCCCCAAGGAAAGGGATTTAGGGCTTCGACGTGAGCGCTTAGCCGAACGGTGAGGGCTGTTCAATCATTCACGCTTCCACCTGGATATTCTTGTGCGGAAAATAACTCCAGGCATTGCCATCAGAACTGTAGTCTTCGCGCACCGTTCCCCACTGACGTTCACTTAGGTAGGGTCCCCATTTATACCAATCAACCTCACCAGTACGGCTTTGTTCCAGTCGTTGTGATTCTGCGGTCATTGCTCCTCCTCTCGGTATAGACGATTAAATTTTGTATTCTTAAGTCTTTTTAGGCTGACCATGCTTCTCGGAAGTCGGCATAGAGGGTGAGTCCGCCATCAATGAATAAGGTTTGCCCAGTGATATAAGCGGCTTCATCGGAGGCGAGGAATGCCACACCTGCCGCCACTTCTTCAGCGCTACCCGCTCGCGCCATTGGAATGTGGCTTTCGACAGCGGCTTTCTTCTCTGGATGATCGATCCAATCTTGGTTGATCGGCGTGATGGTGGCACCGGGGGCGATCGCGTTCACCCGAATGCCGCGTGCTGCATATTCCAACGCTAATGTTTTCGTCAGGTTTTCCATGCCGCCTTTGCTAATGGAATAACTGGCATATAACGGTCGAGGAATAATCTCATGAACACTGGAAATATTGATAATGATGCCGGGGCGATCGTGGCTTAAACAATGCTTAATCATTTCTCTAGCACAGAGAAATGACCCACGCAGATTGATAGATAAGACCTGATCAAAATCTTTCGCAGTCACTTCATGGGAAGGGCACTCTTTTTGAATGCCAGCGTTGTTCACCAAAATATCGAGGCTACCAAACATCTCAACTGTCTTGTTGACCATATTGAGAATGTCTTCCTCCTTGGAAACATCGCCCTGTATCAGCAGCGATCGCACCCCACATTCTTCTACCTGACCGCAGGCATTTTGCATTGCCAATTCTTCTGTGCTTTCAGCTTCTTCAACACTTTTACGGTAGTTAATCGCAATGTTGCAGCCCTCTTGTGCAAGACGAATGGCGATCGCTTGCCCAATCCCTGAGCTTGCTCCTGTGATTAAGGCAGTCTTTCCGGCTAATCCTTTCATGAACGTTATTCTCAAAAATTAGAGCAACTGGAAAATATCTGAGTATAGATTAAGCCATTACCACGCTAATTTTCCAGCGCATTGCTATATCACTTATTTTTGCCGAAATAGCTCCAGCCTGGATCTGAGGATCTTGTCGGAAACCAAGCCCAAAGCTTGATGATACTTAGCTTCTATTCAAGTATCCGCCTAAGATTAAACCGAGAATTTATATGAGAGTGATATGAAAAAGGGGAAATAGTTCTCCTGTCGAGTGGATTGTGTTGCAAATTGAGTGTGAGCGTGATGAACATGAGTCGCAAAGGATGAGTTCAAGGTGTTGAAAAAGAGCAGCCACCCACAGATAGACTCGATTTGCAAGGCTTTTGAGGTCGTTGCTTACTTGAGTCTAAGTCGGGTTAATCGTTCATTCTTAAATAGTTTTTGTGATATAACCCGAAATGTTTAGCGAGATAGGATCTCATCTTTAATTGCTATGGCAATCACACGAGTTTTACGCCACTGCCGCAATAGAGCCAACCTGTTACGCCAATTGGGTATGTGCAGTATCGCGATACTCATGGTGCTGATCACGGTTGTCGGCGATCGCGCGATCGCCCTAGGACAACTGCCCTCTCTCACCATGCCCAGTGGAATTGCGCCGCTTCCTAGCGGTGTTGAGCGACGAGGTTCATTAGAAGCAACTGGGGTGCGCCTGGATGGGCAAGAACTGTTTAAAATTGCGTCTCCGGCTGTAGCGAATCGCAGCGAACCGGGCAATCAGATTCCGGTCGAAGTCCGTGCTAGACAAATAGAAGCCAATTTGGAACAACTGGTGACTAGAAGTGGATTACCAGATGGAACCGTGCTCGATCCCAAAACGCTGAAGGTGGTGATAGAGAAGCTGAATGGGCAGCCTGTGCTTTTTGTTAAAGATGCCGCTCTAGCGGAAGCAAAGGTCTTGTTGACGGTAACGGACACAGATGCTCAATATCATTCAACCAGCAAAATCCAACTAGCAACCCAATGGGAAGAAATTTTGGAGCGGGAACTTCGACAGGCACTTGAACTTCGTCAGCCTGAAGCGGTGCAGCAACAAATTGCCACGGTGGTCAAAACCCTGGTTGCCAGCATCCTATTGACGCTGGTGTTGTGGGCAGCCTGGGCATTCTTGAGACGACGCAAACACATGCTTGAGCAACAACAGGCAGCGGAGACAGCGTTGATTCACACTCAAGACCTGATGCTGAGTGAGCCATCAGATTCAGAGGCAGCACCGCAGTCGTTTCAGGAAGTGCGCCATCATTTCAGCTTAGAGCGACGACTGCAAACGGTTCGGTTTCTGCGATGGCTCATATTTTGGGCGATCGCCTTTGTCTGGATGATTGGGCTTGCCTATAGTTTCAATACCTTTCCCCAAACGCGCAGGTTCGCCAAAAAAGTCATCGCCATCCCGATTGTGCTGCTTCTGACCTGGTTCTTAACTGGGTTGCTCAATCAACTGACCGATCTGGTCGTCGATCGCTTCATCCAAAGCCGCAAGCAAGACCAATACTCAACCGAGGCATATCTCCAACGAATTGCCACGATCGCCAACGTGATCAAAGGGTTAAAAATGACCCTGCTCTACGTGGTGGCGATTCTCTCGGTGCTTCAATGGTTAAACTTAGTACCCGGCTCAATCCTAACGCTGGGGGCATTAGTTGCTTTAGCGATTTCATTTGCGGCACAAAGCCTGGTCAAAGATTTAGTGAATGGGTTTCTAATTTTACTGGAAGACCAATTTCGGATTGGAGATAACATCAGAGTTGGCACCATCTCCGGCATGGTGGAAAACCTAAATCTGCGAGTGACTCAACTCCGCAGTGACGAAGGCAGTTTAATTACCTTACCCAATAGTTTGATTGCTCAGGTGGAAAACCGATCGCGCACTTGGGCACGAGCCGATTTTCAGGTTGAAGTGGCTTATGATACTGATGTCGATCGTGCTCTCGCGGTGGTCCGCGAAACCGTTGATTGCATGGCGCAAGATCCAGAATGGCAATCAGTGATTTTGGATACCCACGAACTGTTTGGGGTAGATCAGATTTCCCATACTGGAATTGTGATCCGCATCTGGATTAAAACGATCCCGCTGAAGCAGTGGAACACAGCACGAGAATTGCGTCGTCGGATTAAAATCGCCTTCGATCGCAACCACATTCAAATTGGCACTCCCCAGCAGCGCATAATAGAAAGTGGCAAGCCCGACCCAATTGAGCAGCCCTCAAGCAGCGATCAAGGCACTTTTATCCAAGATGAAAAATAGCATGAAGTTGATAATGGTCAGGGCGATCGCGCCCAGAATGGCACTGCCAATTCCCCACTTCAACCGAAAGCCTTCGACCAACCAAGCCGCGAATGCGAAAATAATGATGTTGCCGATCAGCGGAATCAGCCCCAAACTAAGCACCGCCGGAACTGCCCTCAACCAATTAGGAATTAGATTGTAAAGTCCATCAAATGCACCAATAATTGCGCCTGCAATCAACGCCTTTACTGGATTGTCAATCTCAACACCAAAGGGCAACTTAGAGATAATCAACAAGCTCACTGCGGTCACAACAATAGCAATCAGAAAGCCTAGCATTCGTTGACTCCTTCCACTGGGTTAAATACAACACGATGTTAAATAGAACACGATATTGTGAACTCGGTAATCATTGTTCATACCGCTTTTGGGTTTCGGCTGCGCTCAACCCGCAGGCATGGATGTTGAGCGTAGCCGAAACATCAGTGCTTGATGTTAAATCTTCAGTTGCCAGATGAATAAACAGAACATGAGCAACCAAAAATCTCTTCTTTAGGTTTAGGGCTTGAAGTGCAGTGCCTTATCAATCGATGAGAGCGCCCCAGACTCCTGACGGCTGACCCGTTCACCCCCAATCCCAAATCTCCCCTTTTCTTTTACCGCTTTAGCGACCTGTCCAGCGATCCCCAGAAGCCATTGCTTAAACTCTTCCGCCTGCACCACGGGGACTTTAGACATCAGAATGGAACTCACTTGGTTGAAGTGAGCGATCGCCTGTTTCTCGGCATCAGCCGCAGTGTTAAAGGTTTGAACCATTCCTAGCAACTCAAACTGCTGCTTCAATAACAACTGCTCTCCTTGGAGTGTCTCTTGAGCGGCGATCTCTTTCAGGGAAGCGATTACGGACTTGACTAAATCACTGGAAACATCCGTCCGTTGTAGTTCGGCTGCCATGATTTGAACGGCTGCCTGCATTTCTTTTAAGACAATACTTCGGACAGAATTAGGAAGTTATGATGCCGTAGGAGCGGAGGTTTTGATAGTTGGGATGGGATTTAATGGAGGTTGAGTCCAAGTCTAACTGGGAAATAAAGCGCTCCATGA
>JBBSCL010000111.1:0-8326 GCA_038250345.1 Leptolyngbyales cyanobacterium | reverse complement strand
GTCACCACTACAGACATAGGGAGTTACACTGTGCATCAAATTTTTGCTTTATCCAGGGAGGACAGCCCATGCAGCTAGCCTCCTCCCGTGCCTTTTCATCCGTACAAGAAAGTGATGATCCCTTCCTCTCGCTCTGGCCCCATCGCTATGACTACCTCTGGGCCGAACATCCCAAACCAGGCGAACGCCCCGAGTGGAAAACTGAAATCCGTCATCCCCTGGGCGATCGCCTGCTGCAACAAGGTGCATCGCTCTATGGCGTCCGCTTTGGTGCCACCACCCGCTACTGTGTCCTCGATGTGGACAAAGGCAGTGCCTACCACCCCAGCCGCGATCGCTTGGCTTGGCGACGGCTAATCGCAGCGTTAGACGACTTAGGACTGGTGCAAGCGTTGCTCTGCACCTCCAGCTACAGCGGCGGTCTGCATCTCTACTTCCCGTTTGACAGCGAGCAGAAAACATGGGCGATCGCCATGGCGGTCTCCACCCTGCTAGAAAATGCCGGGTTCAAACTGGCTCCTGGGCAACTGGAAGTCTTCCCCAACTGCAAACCCTATATCGCCAGCGGCGAGCACAGTCTCCACAACGGGCATCGTCTGCCGATGCAAGCAGGGTCTTATCTTCTAGATCAAGACCTCCAAGTCATCTGGAGCAACGAAGATATCTTTGTGCAGCACTGGCAGTTTGCTGAAGCTCGCAATAGCCTCGATACCAAAGCCCTGAAGCGCATTCTCAAAGTCGCTCGACGGCAACAGTTTCGCGTCACCGGTAAAGCCAATAAGTTTCTCAATGACCTGAATGCCGAAATAGAGCAGGGTTGGACGGGTTCAGGGCAAACCAATCGGTTACTCGGGCGCATTACCATGCGCTCTTACATCTTTGGCCATGTCCTCTATAGCGACATCCCGTTAGAAGGCAGCGCCTTGGTTCGAGATATCGTGACCACTGCCCAGGCACTCCCCGGCTACGCAGACTGGTGTCAGCATCAGCAGGAGATTGAGAAACGGGCTAAAGACTGGATGCATAACATTGAGCAGAGCCATTACTTCCACTACGGCACCGACAAGCCTCCAGTAACATCAAGTCCCGAGCAAGTCGCAGAGCAAGTCGCAGAGCGAGCACCCAACCACAATCAACGACAGGAAGCTGGCGCTAGGGTAAGGATTCAACAGGCGATCGCGGATCTGCTAGAAAAAGAGGTGCTGCCAGCTGGCATTACAGAACGCTTCGATGCGTTGGTGAGGTATCGGATCAGTGGAGAAACCCTATACCGACATCGAGATCTGTGGCATCCTTATTATCTGCAAGGAGAAATAATTTGCGAACTTCAAGGTGATGCAGGGCAGGAATGCTCGCAAGCGGCATCCTGCCCTGCTAATCACACAAGCTTATTGGGTGAAAGTGGGTGTAATACCTTACCTGGAGAGGGTTCTAGGGTTTTAGTCAGCGCAGATGCAGGGGCGATCGGGTGTAATAGCGCTCCCACAGGGGATTTGAGCCACTCAGAACCCCAAAATATGACTCAGGAGGAGGGGATTGCTTATATCAAACAGGTGTTAAACCAGGTCAAGGTGAGACGGCAGGTGGAAATCGCGCAGAAACAGCAGCGACTGGCGGAGCGTGACCAAATGACACTGCCGTTTGACCAGGAATCGGTGTAGACATTAGCCCTACTGCGGTGACTGCACTCCAACGCAGGCGAGCGATCGCTTTCCTGCCCGCTTTCGGCTGCTCGTCCGCTGCTGGTTTCACCGCTCGGGGTGGAGCCTACAGACGATCGTGGTTAACTGCCCCGGTCGCAGAAGTGGCACGACAAGATCAGACTCCTGAGCCTTTTTTCCCTATCAAAGTTAAACGGGGGGTTGGTACAATCCCGTTAGGTTTAGCCATTGCCTTACATCAGTGTTTTTGCAGATTTCTGTAAATCAGCAAAAACAGAAATCGAACCTTAAGCAAAAAGGCGAATGGCATAAGAATTTTAGTCCGGTTTGAGCTATCTTTATTTCTGTAAGCCTGTAAAAAAGCAAATCAGGTTTTCTGTAAATAATGGCTTCTGCAAACCATGAAAATTTCTATTCAAAATCAGAAGGGGGGAGTAGGCAAGACGACTCTTGCCATCCATATTAGCCATGCACTGGCACTTAAAGGAGCAAGGGTTTTGTTAGTTGATGCTGACCCACAAGGTTCTGCTCGTGACTGGGCAGCAGCCCGCAGTGACAAACCGCCCTTTTCAGTCATTGGACTTGATCGCCCCACGCTCCACCGAGACTTACCTCCCCTTGCCAAGGACTACGACCATGTAGTGATCGATGGTCCACCCCGCGTCTCAGAACTAGCTCGCTCTGCCATCATTGCGTCAGATTTAGTCGTGGTCCCCATTCAGCCCAGTCCATATGATGTGTGGGCAGCCGATGAAGTGATCAAGCTGATTCGAGAAGCTTCTGTATTTAAGGAAAATCTTAAATCTGTATTTGTAATTAATCGTAGAATCGTAAATACAGCAATTGGGCGGGATGTGGGCAATGCACTGGCAGAGTACCTAATTCCTGTTCTGAAGACGGTCATTAGCCAGCGTGTGAGTTTCGCGGAGTCTGCCGCTATCGGAGGCACTGTGCTTGATACTGACCCTAATGGGGCAGCTGCGAAGGAGATTCTCGCATTAACCGAAGAAATTTTGAGCTTAGGAGTTTAAGAAGATGGCAGGCAAAAAAGTTAGCTTTGGTCGCAAGCCAGGTACCGTAGACAAACCTGTAGATCTTGAAGAATGGGTAACAAACCGAGAGGCCCTAGTTGAGATAGAGCATCCACTAGTATCGGAAGCAGAAACGAAGCCAGAGAAAATTAAGCGCCTCACCCTAGATATTCCTGAAAGCTTGCACAAGGCGATCAAACTGAAGGCAACTACCGAGGGCGTAACGATGGTGGACTTGCTGCGAGAGCTATTGGAAGAGCACTATGGAGCGCAAAGCTAACCATTATTTACAGAATTAAGTATCTACGTATTTCTGTAAATACTGAAATACAGCAAAGATGGTGGCTCATTACGGCAGATTATGGTCTATGAGAGTTGCCCTAGATAAGCTTGGACATAAATATATTTACTGAATTCAGTAAATATAGATTTACAGAAATCAGTAAACACAGAAATGAGGAGAATAGGGTGAGTGAATTGGTCGCAGAATATGGGCAGTTGCTGGGAGAAATAAAGCAGCGCATTCGCTCAGCCCAATATGCAGCCCTTAAGGCGGTCAATAAAGAGCTAATTGTTCTGTATTGGGACATTGGTGAATTGATTGTTGAACGGCAGCAAGGTGCGACGTGGGGTAAGTCGATCGTCGAACAGCTTGCCAAAGACTTGCGAGCAGAATTCCCTGGTATTAGTGGTTTTTCATCACGTAACATCTGGCGGATGCGGGACTTTTACCTGACTTATCACGCCAATGAAAAACTGACACCACTGGTGGCAGAAATTAGCTGGACCCATAACCTGATCATTCTGGAGAAGTGCAAAGACGACCTGGAACGGGAGTTTTATATCCGCATGACCCGCAAATTCGGGTGGACCAAGAACGTCCTGACGCACCAGATTGAAAATCAGAGCTATGGAAAGACCTTGCTGAATCAAACGAACTTTGAGTCAGCGATCGCAGACGACTACCGCAACCAGGCGAAACTGGCGGTGAAAGATGACTACGTGTTTGACTTCCTGGAACTGGGAGAGGAACATTCCGAGCGCCAGCTAGAGACGGCGATCCTGGCAAAGGTGCAGCCCTTCTTACAGGAAATGGGAGGGGTGTTTAGCTTTATCGGCAGCCAGCACCGGCTAGAGGTCGGAAATCGAGAGTACTATATCGATCTCTTGCTCTACCATCGTGCCCTCCGTTGCCTGGTGGCGATCGACCTCAAGATTGGAGCGTTTGAACCGGAGTACGTCGGTAAGATGCAGTTTTATCTGGCGGTGTTAGACGACAAGATGCGGATGCCGTATGAGAACCCGTCCATCGGCATCATTCTGTGCAAGTCGAAGGACAAGACGACCGTTGAGTATGCTCTGAAGGATGCAACGAAACCAATCGGGGTCGCAACCTACAACACTTTCTCTGCGTTACCCCAAGAGTTGCAAGGGCAACTTCCGGGACCAGAACAGATTGCAAAGCTGCTGGAGGGAATTGAGTAAATCATTAAATAATGATTTCTGTAGATAATGATTTCTGTAAATCTGCAAATCAAGAGCAAAGGCAAGCAATACTGAATAGATGCTTGGCCAGCGCTTCTTTGCTCAACGGCTCAGCGCTGGTTCAAGGTCGCGGCGATCGCCTTGAAGTTCTCTAGCCCTGCTGCCAAATTCTCGACGATTTCGGTTGCCAATACGTCCGGGTCGGGCAGGTTGTCTAAGTCCGTAAGGCTATTGTCTTTGAGCCAGAAGATATCCAGACTGGTTTTATCTCTGGCGATCAGGTCGTCGTAGGTGAACTTGCGCCAGCGTCCTTCGGGGTTGGAGTCTGACCAGGCTTCCTGCCGCTGGAAGCGATTCTGGGGGTGATAGCAGGCGATGAAGTCCTGTAAGTCGTCCTTCCGCATCGGGTTTTTCTTGAGCGTGAAATGAATGTTGGTGCGGAAATCGTAGTACCAGACTTCCTTTGTCCAGGGATCTTTGGCGGCAGGCTTGTTGTCGAAAAAGAGGACGTTGGCTTTAACGCCTTGCTTGTAGAAAACTCCGGTGGGCAGGCGCAGGATGGTGTGTAGGTCTGTTTTCTCCAGCAGCTTTTTGCGGACTTTCTCTCCGGCTCCACCTTCAAAGAGGACGTTATCGGGCAGGACAACGGCTGCCTTTCCGGTCGTTTTGAGCATGGTGCGGATATGCTGCACAAAATTTAGCTGCTTGTTAGAGGTGGTGGCGTCAAAGTCCTGACGGTTATAGGTGAGGTCTTCTTCCTCTTGCTCGCCTTCGTCATTGGTGAAAGTCATGCTGCTCTTTTTGCCAAAGGGCGGATTTGCCAGCACGTAATCGAAGCTTTCGGGGCTAGAAGCGATCAGCGCATCCTGAGACGAAATCATGGATTCCCCGGTGATGTCGCCAATGTTGTGCAGAAACATATTCATCAATGCGAGGCGGCGGGTGCTCTGCACGATCTCATGGCCCCGAAATGTCTGGTCTTTAAGGAATTGGGATTGCTCTTTATCGAGCTTGTAGTTTTTGACCAGAAAATCGTAGGCTGCCAGGAAAAAGCCGCCCGTACCGCAGGCCGGGTCGGCGATCGCCTTCATGGGTTCGGGGCGGATACATTCCACCATTGCCCAGATGAGGGCACGAGGGGTGAAGTATTGACCCGCGCCGCTTTTGGTATCTTCGGCGTTTTTCTCTAGCAGTCCTTCGTAGATTTCGCCTTTGACATCGGCTCCCATGCGTACCCAGCTTTCTTTGTCGATCAGGTCGATGATCTTGAACAGCTTGGCCGGGTCTTGAATTTTGTTCTGAGCTTTGGTGAAGATCTGCCCCAGAATGCCTTTCTCGTTGCTGAGTTCTTGCAGCACTTTGAGGTAGTGGAGTTCGAGTTCAGCGCCGCGTTTGGTAATGAGGCTGCTCCAGTTGTATGCCGTTGGAATGCCGGAGGGTCGCTTGTAGGGCGGGCGGCTGTATTCGTCTGCCATTTTGAGGAACAGCAGGTAGGTCAACTGCTCCAGGTAGTCGCCATAGCCCACGCCGTCATCGCGTAGGGTGTTACAGAAGCTCCAAACTTTAGAGACGATCGCTTGAGTAGTCATAGATTAAAGTTGATCGGGGTCTTCGCCTAATTCTCGCAGCCGTTCTGCTAAACGTTCTGCACGTTCTGCTCGTTCTTCTGGGGTGAGGTAGCGTTTGCTTTGGGCATCAAACCAGCATAGGAGTTCTTGGGGAATGCCACCCGTTGCAGACTGAAAGCGCCCTATGCCTAAGCCAATTTCGGGCATCCAAAAGGGTTCGCCAAGCTGCAATTGATAGTCGCCGTCAATCAGTTTGTAGACCTCGAAGGGCTGGTGTCTGTCGCGCTGCCAAAATTCAGGATTGTAGATGACGTAGTACAAAACGCCCAGTTTGCGGTAGATGTCTAGTTTTTCGTCATATTCACCACCGGGCGACCAGGAGACGATTTCCAGGGTGAGGATCGGCACCACGCCGTTTTCTTCCCAGGTAATGTAGCTTCGGCGAGATTTGCCGCCCTTGCGCCGTTCGACTCCCAAGCTTAAAAAGCCATCGGGCACAATGGGCACTCGCGGATGTGCCCCAGTGGTGTGGTAGATGCCCATATCTGCGCCAAAATACCAGTCTATGCGCTGTGCCCACAGCACTTTGAGGAGGAATAGCAGGACGTTGGGAATTAAGTTCTGGTCTTCGTTATCCACAGGGAGATCGTCGGAGTCGGGTAGCTCGTCGCTGGTGGGCAGGCGGTAAAGATCAGACTTGACCATAGGACAAGTGAAGGCAATGGAGGTTGCAGAGTGTTTTTATGGTAAATGATTTCAATTCACTCAGGGTCATAAACCCTCAAGACTTAACTATCTCAACGGTTTTGAAGTTTTTTGTGGTTCCTTTTCCTGCCGCTCTGCTCGGATGCGCTCTAGCAGTTTCTCGGCTGGCTCGTCGTTGGGGTCTTGCGGTACGAGTTTGCCTTCAAAAGCTTGCTTGAGGATGCTCTGTCGCAACGCCTCAGCTTTTTGCAGGTTTTCGATAATGGTGGCTTCGAGTTGGTCGCAGACAGAAAGATAGGTATCAATTTCTTTGACTACCTCCTCTTGTTCACTCTCACTACAAATCGCTACCACGATATTTATCATTCTTGTTAATCCCAGATCTTGATTACCCACACCATGAGTATATTTCTGTGATTGAGAATAACAGAAAGATGAATTTAAAGAATGTTGTAAAAAGAATGGCTCGACTGACTTAACGATTTTCAAGACAGCAACATGAACCCAGACATTAAAGTCATATGTGTATGTATTAACTCTAGCTATGCCTGTTGTCCCGCCTTTGGTATACAAGATATCTCCTACTTCAGGCTTACATCTTTTACTGAGTTCTTGATGTAGTTCATGGCTAATATATTTAACATTTTCAAAATCAACTCCCTCTGGTCGAACATTTCCGCCTGTTATAAATGGAATACCATCATCAACGTATTGAGGGCTGTAGTGAGGGCCGTCTTTGACAGATAAGGTTAATTCTCCAAGTTTTATCCAGCACCAACCTTTGGGAAGTTCCGGTAGTTCAGCTAATTCAGATTCAGTTAGCGGTGGTAATTCTTTAAGTTTCTGAGGTTTAGTAGGCTTCTTTTCTACCTTCCCGATCGCCCCCCATTCCCCAACCTTCTCCTCCCACTCCGCCAACTTTTGCTGATAGCGGTTTTCTCGCTCCGCCTTGATTTGAGCCAACAACGCTTCCCCAGTTTTGAGGGTAGGTTGCTGCGATCGCCATGCCTCGGTCAGCTTCCCCTCAAATGCCCACTTCAACACCGCCTGACGATAAACCTTTAGCTGCTTCTGTGCCGTTTTCAGGCTTTCAACACCCTGATCCACATCAGAAAATAACTCCTCAATCTTTTCGACAATTCGTTTTTGTTCAAAAAGAGGAGCTAGAGGAATTTGGACTTCTTCAAAATAAGACTTTGATACTCGCAACTGACCCGCACTTCCGGTCATGTGTTGCCGAGCATCTCTTCTAAATCGCTCTTGAACCAGATAATAGAAGAGATATTTTCTACTTGTAAGACTTGTTAATCTTGAGACATGGAACTCTGTTGAACCACAGCCCATACCGTTTTGCAAGTTCTCTAAAACAGCTACTTTGCCATTCTCCATACAGGGGGTGATCTTTGCAAAAATCAGATCACCGTTAATGAACGGAGTGTAGCCCTTTTTTACTTTTCCATATTCACGAATTTCTGATAATCTATATCGACCCGATTTCTCTTCTACGGCTGCCATTGGTAGAAAGGAAACTATCAGATTATCTGCCAATTCATTCAAGGGAAGCTTAGGGTTTATTTGGGCAATATCTTTATGTTGAACCCAGCACCACTCTTCCGGCAATTCTCTAACTTCTCCGTTTCCTTCCACCATTCGTCACCTGTCACTCTGCGTTCATTTCAATTTCTTGCATCCGATTTGCCAACTGCTGATCTAACGTCAACAGTTCTAGCTTCAGGCATTTGGCAGTGGCGGCAATAACAGCATCGGGCAATTTTAATTTGTACTGTCGTCGAATCAAAATCGCTGCATTCTCGATCTCAAGTGAGAAGGGGATGTACTGAAGACGACCCAAAAAACTATCGATAATATCAATACT
>JBBSCL010000110.1:0-8346 GCA_038250345.1 Leptolyngbyales cyanobacterium | reverse complement strand
GATTTAACCAGAGACAAAATCATCGAGCGCTATCATCAGCGGCTTGCCAGCGCCGATCGCACTCGCATGACGCGAGAGGAGCGCGAGCTGTTGACGTTGCTGCTGCGGGATCAGTTGGTCAGCCTCAATCAACGGGGTGAGGATACCTACGAGCGCCTCCAAGCACTCTGTGAGGCTGAGAAAGCCTTATTGCTAGAGGGCTATCCCGCAGGGAGTGTGAATAGTGTTTATCTCCCGGCTTATACCAGACTGCTGAAAGCAGCGATCCAGACCGGACAAATCAGGCTCACGGAGCAGAACAGCTTTAACAAGCCGTGGGCAAAACGCGATGGTAGTGAGACGGGTAGCACCCAAACCTACTACCCCTTAACGCTGTTGACCTTTGACAAGGAGACACAAAACGAGTTGCGGGGACTCACTGCCCAAAAGAACAACACACGGCAGGACAGTCTGGTGACGGTCGAGCTTGACCCCTACCTGGAGCAATGTGAGGCGCTGCTAGAGTCTAACGAACCGGAAACACTCGCCATTGCGCTGGCGGCACTCACAGGCAGACGGCATACCGAAGTGGTGAGTAAGGGGTCTTTTACTGCCACCGAACACCCCTATAAATTGCGGTTTGAGGGGCAACAGAAGGATGTGACCCCCCCGTTCGACATTCTGACGCTAGTGCCAGTCAAACTCTTACTGCCTCACCTGGAGCGGTTTCGCGCGCTGCCAGCAGTGCGGGCGTTGCATGGCAAGGGGCATGATGACCCGTCGATTACAGCCTTTAACACGCGGGTTAATACGCGGGTCAAGAAACACTTTGCTGACCTGGTGCCTGTGCTGGAGGGTTTCAAAACGGTGAGCGTCCATCGGCTACGGGCACTCTATGGCGCGATCGCCATTCACTTCTTTTGCCCGGAACATAAAAATGAACATCGCTTTTTACAGCACTATCTGGGGCATCTGTTGGACGAGCAAGGGCAGAGCTTGCCCAATGCGGCGGCAACGCAACATTATTTTCACTACAACTTGTCGCGGCAGGGGACGTTGCTCAAAGCTAGAGGCGTGAAGGTCCCGGCAGCAGGCATGATCCAAACTCCAGAGCTAGAAGCACAAGTGGCAACCAGCAGCACCATAGGAGTAGAGTCACCCGCAATGGCAACGAAAGCAGACCGGACCGCTCCAGCCTCAACACCGACGACAGAGAGACAGACAGACAGCGATCGCACGGAGCCGCCCAGTCTGAGTACGCTCCAGATTATGACTGACCAGGCACACACGCTCTCCTGGCTGACCAGTCAGATCGAAAGACTCCAACAGCAATTAGACGTGGCAGGAAACGGAGCAGCAGCAGGCGAGTGGCAGGCAACGATCGCTCAACTGCAAGCGGAGAATGCCGTACTCAGAGACGCTGTAGCCGCCAGTGCCAAGCCGGAGGACGTGAGCCAGCTTCAAGCAACAATCGAGCAACTGCAAGCCGAAAATGCGGCACTCAGGGCACGGAACACCGACTTGGAGCAGGCTCATGCCAAGCTGGAGGCCTTCAAGCGCTTATTGACCAATGGGGACAGCCCGCAAGCAGCAACACCCGCACCGACCTTAGTGGAAAATGTCCCCAGACCAGAGCCGATCGCACGGCAAGCAACCGACTCCACAGCGAACATAGCACCAGCGGAGACGATTTATCAGGCAGTCAAGGCATGGAACCAGCAACACCCAGAAGCGACCTTTGCCATCACCCAGTCTTTGCTAGAACGGGATTTTCGGGTGCCTCGGCGCTGCGTGATGGACTTCCTCTCGCAGTATCAGGCGGCACTGGATACCTATCACAGCGAGATCGGGGCGACTAATACCCGCAGCCATAATCGTCAACTCGGAAGAGATGTAGAAACGTTGAAGGCGTTCGTGAAACTGCAAACAGAGCCCTAGTGGTTTGTCAGTTTTGATTTTGTGCGTAGACTGCCTTTGAAAGCATCTCTAGCAAACGCTTACAAAATTTGACTACACACAATTTTAAGCTTGACAGTCCACTAGTGCCGTTTAACACGCTTTTTGTCCGGCTTAACACACCAAATGTCACCTCAGAAAAGAGCTGAAAACTTTATACAGCAGCTTTTTCAAGCTGATCGCTCAAATTCTGAGCTTTAACGTACTAAGTGTCCAAACTCCACAAAGCCGTCGCTCAACACCCGATGCAGACATTTAATGTGTTAATTCCGTCTAACAATTAGGGAGAGTCTTGGTCTCTATAGCACTGGGCAGAAACGGCAAACCCTCATCTTCATTGCTTTATACACTTTTTCCTTTGGAATGGGCGGACACTTAATCTGTTAACGACGTCAAATAGCGTGTTAAACGACACACGCTATGGCAATACGTAACACTCTCAACACAACTACCTTGTAGTCTCCAAAGCTGCTAGAACAAAAGTCACCACGTCAATCATTTCGCAGAGACTCCAAAATTACTGCCCCCGCCATGATGCAAAAAGTGAGTGCAACTAAAGGGACAAGACATTGCGATAACAGACTGCCTAGCACAGCTACAACGGATGACGCTTGCAGGGTGACTGAGAGCACAGAAGCTATAGCAAAACCAATTAGAAATAAAAACAACCATTTGAGCGCAGTGAATGCCAGTTGGATTAACGGGCTATAGCCGTTCGAGTAATCGCGACTAGCACGAGGCATGTCCTTCACACTAAAAAGGGAGGCTGGTGTCGGATTTGCTTGCTCTGGTTTGGGCTGTGCTTGGGTTGAGGAGGCTATAGGTCGCTCGTGCATCATAAATCTCCTAAATTTCTAGATTTTGAACTTGAGGCTCCACACACATAGAGGGACAGACAACTGTTCAAACCTGTACACACTAGCAGTCCAACTTCAATCGCTACGACTGGCTTTAAAAATCCAGCCTTTACCTGCCATAATCCTTTAAGGAAATGTCTTAAGGTTCACTATTCTTCTATGACAGGAGTGTAACGCAGTCTCAATATTCGTACAATATGTACAAATATATTGTACGAATATATGTACGCAAAATATTTTGAATGTACACTGAACGGGTAAGCGTACATTCTGAATTAGAGAAGCCTCATACGATGGCACAAAACAAACATGCCACTAGCGAAGGTCATTCCTTGCCTTCCAAAACTGACACTGATGGGCAGAAAATAAGCAATCAACGCCGCAGCACCGAGGATCAGGAGCGAGATAAAGCGGTGTACAGCTATTTATTAAGATCGCTCACTGATCTAGGCTTGGACGAAGCCAAAAGTAATCCAAAACCCAACGAGAGCAGCATAGCCAGTCAATGGGGACAGAAAGACAATCGGATTTTTGTCCGCCGCGTGCTGCGCTCAGCCCTGCCTGAGTACTATCCAGATGAAAATTCTTCTGATCAGCCAGTTCCGGGTCTCAGTCTAGGAAAGTTAGTCGAAATCCTGGCAGGAATTCAAGAATACTGGATCAAAAAAGATTCAGATGTACATAAAGTACAAGTTCCAAGAATTCTGACAAGAGCAGACAAGCTCAAAGCATTTTGTAAGTTCTCGCAGCTATCGCTTGAAGAGAGAGCACGGTTAAGATTGCCAGTACGATCCGGCAACATGCTGATGCAACAGCTGCTTGAAAGCGTGACTGACCCCATTAAAGGACTAAGCAACGACGATATAATCCGTTTCTACAGAGTGGCCCTCGATCTCTATCAGTCGTTTCGGAGCGCCGAATATAAAAAGGGAGACTCCCTTGAGAGAAACTCACTCAGAGGTCTAATCTCTGCGGACGTCAAGAATCTGGTTGATGAGCATTTTCACGGGCGGCTAGTACAAGAGCCCAAAGCGGGGATTATTGAAGAATTAGTTAGCAAAGTTGAACGAGAAATTAGTCGGGTTGCTTTTCAGTGCGGTCTAAGTCAGGTTGAGTCGCTTTTACGAGATGAACTTGATCCAGATAATCCTCAAATTGCTGCCAACCATCTGTCAAGATCTTTTGTTGAACATCTTACTCACTCCGTGGTTGAAAATGAGATTTTAACAGATGAATTTCCAGTTTACCTTAAACATTTTACAGTTGAAAAAATTAAGCCATTACCGCTTTATGTAAAAACAAATGAGCGAAAATTTGGTCTTCTAAATGCTTTTCTTCTAGGTCAAGATAAAGATACAGAAGATATTAATGGACTGGAAAGACAGTTTGCTTATAAAGTAACGCTTCATTTCTATATCAAACTACCAGAAAGCTATGAGCCAAGATTTCCAGATCTCTTTCCAGTTAGTGAAAATTCCTCCTCAGAAAAAAGGTTTGACTTCTTTGAAGAGATCACAGGTATAGGAAGCCTCATCTCACACATTACCGCTGCAATCAATTCAGTCTTGCTATGGGATATTCCAGTTTTGCGAGAACAGAGATACTTACCCATTGCTCATGAAACTTTACGAATCAACGAAGTCATTGGTCAAAGTGGATATAGCCCCGTTTGGTCTCATATGCTAGTTAAACTATGTAGAGAAGATGATATTGATTTGGCAATTCGTGAGAATAAAAACCACGATGAAGTAACAAGAGACTATGAGCTGGCTTATGGCGAGTTTTGTGGGTTTGATTTGATAGAGGTAACCGCTCAAGCTTCATTAAATGCAAGACTGCGAGCCATTAAACAAGAAGGGATCGATGCGAAAACCTACTTAACTCAACTCTGCCAACGTGTGGAGGAAGTTCAGGCGCTCAGGCAAGCTCAGAAACTCTTAGACCTGTATCCCTTTTCTCTTAAAGCAATGGAGGCCTATTTAGACCAAACTATTTTTTCTGGCGATAAATATCGAACCCGAAGTGAGCAATTTCATTTTTCTGAAGCTCTCCCAGTTCGTCCTTGGAGCTTAGTAGCTTATGAAGCTCATTTAGAAATTGCAAAAGCCTATTTTATGGAAGGGCTTTATCGAATTGGTAAAAAATATTTAGATGTACTTAAACCTCATGTAGAACAAAAATTTTTGAATAATTTACTCCTTGCCAAGTATGAACTCTGTCAATTCAGGTTCTACTACATGGCAGACTTAAATGACTCCGAGTATTACTCAAATCTTGATCGCTATACAGCAGTTCAAAAAGCTTCCAGCGCCCTAGATAATGCTGAAAGCTATCTTAAAGAACGTTTAAGAAGGTTTTATAAACTTCACGAATTTTCCCAAAGCAATTTTCATCCTTTCTTTCATATTCTCTCTGAGATCAATAAAAACCGCGCCAAACTTCACATTTTTGCATCTCTTTATCATCGCTCTGGAGATCGGTGGGATACTTTATTACAGCCCATTCGACTTTTAGAAAAAGCACGCATTTATGCAGCGCAAGATGGTGATTCTACCGGCTATAGTTACTGGTCCTGCTACCAAAGCTGGTGCTATTTAATGCTGGCTTACTTAGGGGACAATGTTAGTCAAGTTGATCCTCCGATTAGTTTAAATGAGTGTATTGGTTGGGCAAAAAAGCTAGTTGATCATGCGCTAGTCTGCTACTCTTCATTTGGACAGAAATGTTATCAGGGGATTAAGGATAATGGTGGTAAAATCACTCCTGTTGTACGGCAAGAGAATGCCAACAAAAAGTTCTACGAAACTTACGGTAACCTACAAATTCAAGTTGTGCCGCTGATCGAAGAACTTAAAGATAGCAAACGTAACGATGATTTGCGTCAAGAATATGACCCTTATCGTCGAGTCCTTAGAATAGATATGTCTATTCTGAAGCAGTTCAGGCAGACACAGGTTGAGCCGAAACACCAAATCTATTTGTTCGGAACTCATTCTACAATACTGCATTTTGCTACAGGTATGCTGGAGTTATGTGAGGAGCAACAGGATCAAACATTGCTTTGTGAGCGTATTCAAAAAGCTTTAAGGATGTTTACTTACTGCTGGGCAACAGCCCAAAGCTGCGATGTGACTCAAAGCGATAGTGATGCTCATTTCATTGATCGAAACTTTGGAGGCATCAATGGCGATCACTATGGAGATTCCTTAGTTCAAGGTCTGTATCCTCACCGCATTACTCAATTTGCTGATCTAGGCAAAGTATTTGTAGCAGTATGTAAAACGATTGTGCTGCTAGATCAACCCAAGCAAACATCACAAAACTGGCAAGATATCCACACACTCTTAGATGCGCTGCATGTAGGCCCGCACTGCTCATTAGCAAAAAGCCTGTACCAAGAGCGCTATAACGGGCATCTGTCTAATCAATTTGAGAATATACGAAAATACTTTGCCCAATTACAAAGAATGCCGCCTAACAATGGCACTATGATTGACAACCGCAATCAAATTGTCAGGGCTATGTTCAGAATTATACTAGGCGAGAGTGAGTAGATGCTAAAAGAAAGATTGACTAGAAGCAGCCAATATTGAAATACCTGTTAGAGCGACAGGCTGACCTCTTCTGTCATTTTGATCAAACCTTGGCGATACTCAATCAGAACCTTGGTATTACTGTCAATACTTTTCTCTTGGAGTAGGTCGTAAACTTTGAGCGCTTCAGTAATAACCTCTTGGCGCTCTTGTTCTGTAATTTCTTGATCTGGATTTACGCTGTTCTTCTTACGCCTATTGCTAACAATACGGTCAACAGCCTCAAACCAGTCAGGTGGAAAGATGGGATTGTCCATGGTCTTCAATGATACAAATCTGGATTACCGCTAATACTGAAACAATAGAATTTTGTGGAGAGCTTACAGCCTGTAACGTAGCCTCAGGCACATCGCTTCTCTAAATTCGTGTCGAAAAGGCTTTTTTGCCGAAGGCTGATGATAGACACAGTACTTAACCATACGCTGTTTTACCTTAACTTTTGCCTCGACTTCCGGAGAGATCATTAATAGATTACAAGCTGCTTATGAAAGTGAAGTACTAGTAAAGCTGACATGTTTGTTTCTCATAACTTATAGTGAGCGTGCTGCACAAGTCGCTGTGATTACTTTCTGATATGTGTTGAATTAGTGTAGAGCGGCGAATTGTTTGACCACAGCGACAAATTAGAAGTCAAGTTTTTCATGCCTGCAAGCTTTACTGGAAGGACATCTAATTTTTAGGGTTTCTGACATGAACTTGTAGAAATTGTTTGAACAGGCAATGTAGAAGGATTTAAATTGATGACAAATAATCTGCCGTTTTAGTCAAATAATTCGTCGCTCTACAGCACTGGATGCCTATCACAACGAGATCGGGGCTACCAATACTCGCAGCCATCATCGCCAACTCGGTCGCGATGTGGAAGCGCTGAAAACCTTTGTAAACTCTCACTCAGTCGATAGCTGACCAAAACGGGAACACATTACTAAAGCAGGGAGCGCCGATCAGCGGATAGAGGCGGCGAGGCGAGCGGTCATGGAGTGGAATCGTCAGCAGGATGCGGACAGTGAAAAGTTCGCGATTACTCAGAGCTTGCTGCAAAAAACAACCGGATCGAATATGCCTGCGGTCAAAAGGGTGATGGAGGCGTTTAACAATGAGATCGATGAACCTAACTCGAAGTAAGCCCTTGACCCAATCGTCACAACGATGGCAAGGAGCTAGGGGAAATTAAAACATGGGTGCAACGCGGACTGTAAAGAAGGCGCTGACATGGCACTCTGGCATCAGAACAAAGACAGCAGGTTGGCGCTTTTTTTACACCAGCTTTGCAAGTTTAAGCAACGCCAACCATGAGCCTGCCATGCAAAGGGATTTACTTGGTGAGATCTTGATCTGCTGCTGAATCGCTTAATGGTTGATCGCGTAATTTTTTTGCGGTTGGTAAGTACACTTTTGGTAGCGGTGTTGTAGCGTGATCACTCATTGCTCTCGCCTGCTGCTTGCTTGCGCCTGAAGAAGGCAGCGGCAGCATAGCTTGAGAACGGTGGGGCAAGGTTTGCGAGGCTCGTTTAGCAAAGTGCGCGGCGGCATCATCAAAGTCCTGCTCAGAGAAGTCCTGCTCAGAGATGACATCAAAATCCTGATGAGTGCTTTGCTCCAGCGCAGTGGCTGGAGCAGTGGGCGTGGTGGGATCTGTCGCCGGATCAAGCTTCAGATATTTCCGCAACGTCACCGCAGAGATATTGATGCCACACTTTTTCAGCGTGTCAACAAGATCTTTCTGACTGTACCCTTGCTCTAAAGCAGCAAAAAGTATGGAACGCTGGGCTTCAAGGAATTGCTGAAGCGTTTCACACTTCGGCTGCTTCGCCATTTCGCTCAAGAGTGGGAGCGCCTGCTTCTTTTGCTCTTCTGTGACGTATTGCTGACGTGTGGTCACTGGACAGCCCTCCCTGTGTGCATGGCGATGGTTCGAATTTATCTGCTTAGTGTGCCCTCTCGCAGGTAGAAGCGCTCAG
>JBBSCL010000109.1:0-8361 GCA_038250345.1 Leptolyngbyales cyanobacterium | reverse complement strand
CTCGCTATCGGATTGGGGATTGCACGGGCGCTACGTTTGTCGGTCTTGCCAATAACTGCGCCCAAGACTCAAACCAAGCACTGTTTGCCAGCATTCAACCAACAACTAAGGCGCTGCAAGCAAACCCAGAACTGCTGCGATCTCTGAGAGAAGACCCTGAACAAGCACAGCGATTTCAAGTCCTTCAGCAGTTGGGGGAAGAACTTCAGTCAGAACTTCAGCCTTTGGGCAGTCCTCGCTCGAATTGGGCAAAGAACGAATTTAACTTAGGCACCACGATGGAAGATAACCCGCTGCAAAACCTCAAGACTGGTCTGGGAAGCTGGCGCACCATACTGTCGCGTCTTGCCAGCGACACCGTTGTTCGCCTTTTCTTAAGGCAAGGTGCCAGCGTTTGGGTGCTGCGGACTAGCCAAATTGGCGGTCACGATCCAAATATCGCCCCGATCGCACCCATGACGCTTTAACCCGACTTGCCTTTAAAAATCAACCATCATCATCGTGGGCAAATCGGTTGTAGAGATAACCTAAAATATAGTTCCGCAGCTCGTAGAATTCAGGATCTTCCATAATCCGATCGCGATCGCGGGGTCTTGGAAACAGAATCTCGACAATTTCCCCAATCTTGGCTGCGGAACCATTCGTCATCATCACCAAGCGATCGGCTAAGAACAGAGCTTCATCGATATCGTGAGTGATCATCAATACGGTACATCAATGATCATTCCAAATCTTTAACAGTTCAACCTGTAATTCCTCTTTGGTAATCGCATCCAACGCGCCAAACGGTTCATCGAGAATCAACACTTCTGGACGGATTGCCAGCGCACGGGCGATCGCTCACTGCCCCAAAACTCAGGAGTCGCTTCTGTTGAACGATTAGGGATTGCAATATGGACATTCAGCGGGATCGGCAAACTCTTGCCCGTTGGGAAAATAAGTAATGCTGCTGAAATCACACTTTTTACAACGATGGGTGACTGCGAGAGTCAACTCGCTTGGCAAGCCACACAGGGCACAGGGTAATCCAGCTTTGTGTTCAACGATCTCAAATCCTGGACAGCCACATTGCGGACAGCACTGGCGAACTTTGCGAACCAGATCGTGGGTGGCTTGGGCAATCACGTTCATTCGCGTGGGATTGTGCATTGCCCGCATATCGGTTTCGAGATGCGCCTGTCCAAATTTTTTTAATAGCCAGGTGACCGTTTCCACCAGTTGATCTGCACAGGTGATGCCCTTAAAAATGAGAGATGGTTGCGTCGGTTGGGCATCGGGCATTGCCACTAAGCCATGGGCAGGAAAGCCAATCTTCTGAGCAAATGCTAAGGCTGCTTCAAGGCTCGTGATTTGCTGATGGCAATAGTTTGTTTCTGTTGATAGTGCCTGACCCACAATTTCTAGGTTCTGATCACGATCGCTCACCATCACAATTTCACAGTCGCAAGCCAGGAATGGGATTGCCGGGTGAGGACCAAAACTCCCCTCATTGGCAAACGCAAGTGTTAACCCCGTTAAGGTCATGGCTTTTTCTGTTTTGAGTCTGGCGGCATTGAGTTGATCGTTAGGACGTTTGATATCGCGGGTAAAGGTGCCAAACTCATCGGTATTAAGGTCTTGGGGCACGACAATTTGCACCCCAAGCTGATGTTCCAAGATTGGAGCAATGACCACTTCCTTTTGATGCATCGTCGCCAATACGCCAACTCTGCTGTGAAATAGATCTGGGCATAATTCACTAGTCGTCATCGTGGGCAAATCGGTTGTAGAGATAATCCAGAATGTAGTTTCGCATCTTGTAGAATTCAGGGTCTTCCATAATTCGCTCACGATCGCGGGGGCGAGGAAATGGAATCTCTAAGATCTCGCCAATCTTTGCCGCAGGTCCATTAGTCATCATCACCAGGCGATCGGCTAAGAATAGCGCTTCATCAATGTCGTGAGTGATCATCAATACGGTACATCGATGATCGTTCCAAATTTTCAACAGTTCAACCTGTAGTTCCTCTTTGGTAATCGCATCGAGGGCACCAAACGGTTCATCCAGAATCAGCACTTCAGGGCGAATTGACAACGCACGGGCGATCGCCACTCGTTGACGCATCCCCCCCGACAGTTGCCCCGGCTTCTTGTCGGCGGCTTCTGTCAGTCCCACCATTGCCAGATGTTCCTGCACAATCTGCTTTTTCTCAGCCTCAGATTTTTTGGGATATACAGAATCTACTCCCAAATATACATTTTCGTAGGCACTCAGCCACGGCAACAGCGCATATCCCTGGAAGACCATCATGCGATCGGGTCCCGGTTTAGTAATCCGTTTACCGTGCAAGGTGACTAATCCATCCGTGGGTTCCGAGAAGCCTGCCACCATATTCAACAGGGTTGATTTGCCACAGCCAGAATGACCAATCACACAGACGAATTCGCCTTCTTGAACTTTTAAATTGACTTCCTCCAGCACAACATAGTCGCCCTTGGGAGTCGGATACACCTTGGAAACATTGTCGATGACGAGAAATGGTTCTTTGGAAATCTGAGAATTTGGAGTGGATTGCGTGGTTAGAGTTTGCATCGTTAGATAATGATGAATGATTGTTATTAACCTGCCAACAAAAGAATTGTGATAGGAATTACGCACTTGCCCCCTAAATCCCCCAATTCTGGGGGACTTTGATTTTCTTGTTCCCCCAGAATTGGGGGTTGGGGGGCAAATTCCGATTTATCTGCGTCAGTTCTAATCTAGTTATGTTGTCGTGAGTGAATGGCTCATTGGCACTTCTGCCATGTAGATGTCGTGCTTGATCTCCAAGTTGTTGAGATAGGCGATCGGATCATCGGCAGTGAAGGTTGTGCCATCAAATAGTTGAATCGGACCGCGACTGTAGGTGATTTCAGATAATCCCAATTCTCGTGCCGCTGTGCTGAATGCACTGACTCGGCAAACTCGCTCTAGAATTTCGACCCAGTTGCGAGGAAAGGGAACATCTCCCCAGCGTGCCATTTGCGTCATTTGCCAGAGATGTTCAGTCCGGCTAGGGCGGTTGACACCCTGACCATAGAATTGATGATGGGCATACTCTTTAGGTGAAGGATGAAGACTACAGATTTGAGAATTGGGATCGCCCAAATAGATGTATTGCAGGTCAGTTCCTAGATATTCGCGGCGAGAGAGGATTTCCCGAATTTCTTCATGGTTTGCCTCATCGGTGCAGTAGCGACATGCCTCTAGAAGGGCTTTTACCAGGGCGATGTGAGTGTTGGGATAGGCAAGCGCCCATTCCTCGCGCACACCCAAAACCTTGCCAGGATGACCTTCCCACACTTCTAGATCGGTGGCGATCGTGTAGCCAATCCCTTCAACGGCAGCGCGGACGTTCCAGGGTTCGCCCACACAAAATCCATCAATGTTTCCAGCTTGCAGGTTGGCAATCATTTGGGCTGGAGGAATGGTGTTGAGGTGAACTGTGTGATCGGGATCAATGCCACCCGCTGCCAGCCAATAGCGCAGCAACAGATTATGCATAGAGGCTGGATGAACCACCCCAAACACATGTTGTTTATTTTGGGTTTCCAACAGCATCCGCTTCAGGTCTTGTAGGGTGTGGATGCCCTCGTCATAGAACCGTTTATCAAGCGTGATTGCATTGCCGTTGCGAGTTAGGGTGAGCGCACTGACCGTCGGCAAAAAACGACCATCCATTCCGCCCAAGGTCAACCAAATCGGCATTCCAGAGGGCATTTGAGCTGCATCTAGATAGTTGCCTGCAATCCCATCCTGAATGCCACGCCAGCTAGATTCACGCACCAGATTCACTTCATCTAATCCATGATGGGCGAAAAAACCTTTCTCTTTAGCAACGGCGAGGGGGGCGCAAGCAGTCAGGGGCACAAAGCCAATTTCCAGGTTGACTTTCTCTAACCCATGACGGGCGATCGCTCCTGTCTTGCGCGATCGCAGTTTTTTAATCCGCTTTTGTTGATTAAGGAAATAGATGATTTCACTCCGCATTGAGTAGTAGCTAGGATGATTCACCACTTCTAGTCGTTTGCGGGGGCGAGGAATATCGACCTCCATGATTTGTCCAATTTTTGACTCAGGACCATTCGTCAACATGATGACGCGATCGCTGAGTAACAATGCCTCATCCACATCGTGAGTCACCATCACCGCTGTCACCTTGCTTTCATCGCAAATTTGCATCAAGCGTTCTTGCAAATTGCCGCGTGTTAGGGCATCCAACGCGCCAAAGGGTTCATCGAGCAGCAATAGTTTAGGACGGATTGCCAAGGCACGGGCGATCGCCACTCGCTGTTTCATTCCGCCTGACAATTGACCCGGAGGCTTATCGGCAGCATGTTGCAAGCCCACCAAATTAATGTGATGTTCGATCACCTCGCGGCGCTCTGGAGCAGGTAAATGAGATAGCACTTCATCCACCGCTAGGGCAATATTTTCTCGCACCGTTAACCAAGGCAGCAGCGAGTAATTTTGAAACACGACCATTTTGTCGGGTCCTGGTCGGCGAACTGTCTCACCATCCAGCATCACAACGCCTTCGGTGGGCAGATCCAAACCCGCAATGATGTTCAGCAGAGTTGATTTACCACAGCCAGAGTGACCAATCAGTGAAACAAATTCACCCTCGCGGATATTTAGATCAATGCCTTTCAACGCGATATAGCGATCGCCATTGGCTAAGGGAAACGCTTTTTCAATGTTTTCAACAGCAACAAAGGGTGTCATGGGAATAGGGAATAGGGGTCAGGTAGCAGGAGTCAGGTAGCAGGGGTCAGGTATCAGGGAATGGCGAAGAGTGAATGGCGTTCGCGTAGCGTCTCCGCAGGAGATAGGGTGAATGTAAAACTCAAAACTCAAAACTCAAAACTCCCTTCGCCCTTCGTCTTATCGTTGTTCTTCTGGCAAAATCGCTGTTTGCAACCAAGCTAAGGATTTGTCGAGGATCAATCCCACCATGCCGATGTAAAACAGGGACAAAATAATTTCACTCACCTGACCGTTTTGGTAAGCATTCCAGATGAAGGAGCCAATGCCAACCACGCCAGACATGACGATTTCAGCGGCAATAATGGCTAGCCATGCCAGCCCAATCGAGATTCGCAATCCGGTAAAAATGTAGGGCAACGATGCGGGAAACAGTACCTTGAAGAAATATTTTTGCTGCGATAGTTGCAATACACGAGCCACGTTGTTGTAATCCTGAGGGATTTGGCGGACACCCACGGAGGTGTTGATTAGAATGGGCCAGACTGCCGTAATGAAAATGACGAACAGGGCGGCAGGCTGGTTTTGTTGTAAAGCGGCAAGTGCGATCGGTACCCATGCGAGGGGCGGCACGGTTCGCAGCAGTTGAAAGATTGGATCGAGAGCTTTGGATAGGGTGTCGTTGAGTCCGACTAGAACCCCGACGCTGATGCCAACGATCGCCGCAAAGGTATAGCCGATCGCCACCCGTTGCAAACTGGCAGCCACCTGCCAGAACAATCCCTTATCTGTACCGCCTTTGTCATAAAAGGGATAAAGGATCAACATCCAGGTGTCTTGCACGACTCGAATCGGACCGGGTAGCGCGGCTCCTGGAAGCAACGAGAAGAGTTGCCACAGGGTGAGAAAGATGATGATCGCGATCGTGGGTGGAATTAAATCCCTCAGTCGTTCTTTCAACTTCAACCGTGCCAGAAATGGAGAGTCAAGCCAAGTCTCAGAGGGTTGTTTACGGGCGATCGTCATGGCTATCTCCTTAAATTCAGTGATGAATGAATACTGCTTGTATGAAAGGGTTGAAGCTTATACTCAACCCTCCTGAAAAACCGTTAGTCTAGTCTCAAAGTCCCTCTCCTCTGGGAGAGGGATTTAGGGCGAGGGCAGTTTACGCGATAAACCAATCTCTAAACTCGCTTAATTTTCAAGCTGTCTAAATACGCTTGGGGATTTTCTGGGTCAAACTTCGTGCCATCAAAGAATGTTTCAACCCCACGAGACGTACTGCTTGGAATATCCGCCGCCGCAACGCCAAGTTCCTTCGCGGCTTCCCGCCAAATATCTTCCCGATTCACCTGTTTGATCAAGTCTTTCGCTTTGGATAAGGTATCTTTCGGCAAAAAGCCCCAACGCACGCTTTCAGTCAGGAACCACAAATCATGGCTCTGGTAAGGATAGGACACACTGCCCTTCTCATCCTTCCAATACAGCACCGCCATTGACTTATCATCCACCGATCGCTCACCCAAGTTGTATTTGCCCATCAATGGATCGATCAAGACACTTTCCGGTATACCAAAGTATTCGCGCTTAGCCAGAATCCCCGCTAGCTCCTTACGATTGTCAAAGTTGTCGCACCATTGTTGGGCTTCCATCACTGCCTTCAGGATCGCTTTGGTCGCTTTGGGATACTTGTCTACCCAGTCTTTGCGAATTGCCAAATATTCTTCGGGATGATTCTTCCAAATCTCCGCCGTAAGTGTTGAGATGAAGCCAACCTTATCAGACACAATTTTGGTGGGCCAGGGGTCGCCGGTGCTGAAGGCATCCATTGCCCCTGCTTTCATATCGGCAACCGTTTGAGCCGTGGGCACCGTCAACAATTCAACTTCTTGGTCGGGGTCAATGCCATTTCCGGCTAGCCAATAGCGAATCCAAAATTCTTGGTTTGCTTTAGGAAAGGTGTACGCCGCTTTAAATTTCGCTCCGTCTGCCTTTAATTTGTCAAAGAACGCAACTTGGTCAGCAACTTTAGTAGATAAGCCTTTACCCAGATGCTTGCTGGCGATCGCAATCCCATTTCCGTGGGTGTTCAACTGCGCCAGCACATACATCGGCACTTTGGCTTTGTCAGTGATGATGCCTTCTGAAATCAGGTAAGGCATTGGCATTTGCCACTGTCCGCCGTCAATTCCGCCACCAGCCGACCCAATTTTCACATTGTCTCGCGCTGCTCCCCAGTTTGCCTGTTTGTCAATCTGCACGTCAGGCATCCCATACTTGGCGAACAGTCCTTTCTCCTTAGCAACAATGATGGATGCCGCTTCCACAATCGGCAAATAACCCAGCTTGACTGTTTTTACTTCCGGCATCATTTCCGGCTTTAGCTCTGCAACCGGGCTGGCAACGGGAGAACTTTGGCTGGTAGAGGTTGTTTCTGGTGGACTGCCCAAACAGCCCTTCAATATCAATGCTGAAGACGACGCAGTTGCGATCGTGATAAATCGGCGACGAGAAACTTTTGAAAAAACAGGCATACTATCTCCTAATATCTCAACCTAGGTTGTTAAAAATGTGTAACAGACAAAATGAGTTGCCTTAGTACAAAACATTGGGTTCAAAGACCCTGACGAGATAGCTCAGATCTTCTAATCTTCAGGAAGAAGCAGACGGGGAATGCCCGATTCAAAAAGCATTGAAGCTACCCACTTCTTTCATAGAAAAAAATCTATCTAGTTTTGGACAAAGATAATCAAAAATCTATCTTAGAAATACTTTAGCGGCACATGATGCAAAAAACAATTGGAAAATGTATAGAAAGTTACTATGACAAAGCTAAAGATTTACTTATGTCTGCTTTCTCAGAATTTCTCAAGGCTGTTGAGTTGTCGATCGCGTCTCAATTCATTGACTTTAGACAATAGACAGGAGAAAACCGAGCGGATTTAACCGCAATCGCCAATTCTATTGATAGACTGAGAAAGCCTTTTCTACTGGAAACTACGTTTATGCAAAAGCGTCTTGTGTATGACAGCACCCATGTGATGCGCCGTGCCGATGAACTCATTGGAGCAGCCTCTAATCGCTATCGCATTACGGTTCAGGTTGCCAATCGTGCCAAGAGACGGCGCTTTGAGGATTTTGATAACAACGAAGACCCTTCCATGAAGCCAGTGCTGCGGGCAATTATGGAAATGTCTGATGAGTTAACACAGCCTGAAATCATTGGTGAATAGTGGTTTCGGTTTGTTGAAAGCGCGACTGATGAGGGTTGAGTGAATCATGCCAAAATTCCGTTTTCTAGTCGCGATCGCCAGCGGTTTGATCGCAGTAGGGTTTACTCTAAACAGCAGGGATGGATTAGCAGGGTGGCAACCTTCATCGGCGATCGCTCAACAAATTGTGCGTTCAGAAGGAGTCTGGCGCACCGTTTATGAACAGCTTCCAGACTTTCCACGCGAAAATCAATACGTTAGCAAAGAAACGGGCAAAGTCGCCTTGGAAGACACGCTGGTGAGTCGGCTGATTCGCTATCATCTCTATGTCAAAGGGCGACCAGCGCTTTATCGATTGGATTGGAAGATCACCCTTGCCGATTATCTTGGACTGACAGGAGCGCTAGAAACTGGCGAATATCCTGG
>JBBSCL010000108.1:0-8411 GCA_038250345.1 Leptolyngbyales cyanobacterium | reverse complement strand
TATTTTGCAGTGTGGGCACCCAGCGCCCGCAACGTTTCCGTTCTCGGTGATTTCAACCAGTGGGATGGACGACAGCACCAAATGAGCAAGCGCACTAACGGCGTATGGGAACTCTTTATTCCCGATGCAGGGGTTGGCGCTCACTACAAATATGAAGTAAAAAACTGGGAAGGTCACATTTACGAAAAATCTGACCCCTACGGCTTCTATCAAGAGCCTCGCCCCAAAACCGCCTCCATTGTTGCAGATCTCAGCACCTACACTTGGAATGATAGTGAGTGGATGGAGGAACGCCGCCATCTTGATCCGCTCACCAAACCCATCTCCGTTTATGAGGTGCATTTGGGTTCTTGGATGCACGCCGCGACCTCTGAGCCTGCACGCTTACCAAACGGTGAAACCGAACCCGTTGTCGTCGTTTCCGAGCTGAAACCAGACACTCGCTTTCTCACCTACCGCGAACTGGCAGCCAAACTGATTCCTTATGTGAAGGAACTGGGCTTTACCCATCTGGAATTGTTGCCGATCGCTGAACACCCCTTTGATGGCTCTTGGGGCTATCAAGTGACTGGCTACTATGCGCCCACTTCTCGCTTTGGTTCCCCGCAAGACTTCATGTATTTTGTCGATGAATGCCACAAACACGGCATTGGCGTATTAGTTGATTGGGTGCCGGGTCACTTTCCTAAAGATGGTCACGGGCTAGCATTTTTTGATGGCACCCACCTCTATGAACACGGCGATCCACGCAATGGAGAGCATAAAGAATGGGGCACGCTGATCTTTAACTACGGGCGCAATGAAGTTCGCAACTTTCTCGTTGCCAATGCCCTCTTCTGGTTCGACAAATATCATATTGACGGAATTCGAGTCGATGCGGTCGCCTCCATGCTCTATCTCGACTATTTGCGTCCTGATGGAGAATGGATTGCCAATCAATATGGCGGACGGGAAAACATTGAAGCCGCAGATTTTCTGCGGCAAACTAATCACGTTATTTTCAGCTATTTTCCGGGTGTGCTTTCCATTGCTGAAGAATCAACCGATTGGCCCATGGTGTCTTGGCCAACCTATGTAGGTGGTTTGGGTTTTAACCTGAAGTGGAACATGGGCTGGATGCACGACATGCTGGATTATTTCCACATGGATCCTTGGTTTCGGCAGTTTCACCAAAACAATCTCACCTTCAGCATGATGTATCACCATAGTGAAAACTTCATGCTGGCGCTCTCCCATGATGAAATTGTGCATGGCAAGAGTTCCATAGTTGGCAAAATGCCCGGTGACGAGTGGCAGAAACAGGCTAACGTCCGCTGTTTATTTGCCTATATGTTTACCCATCCCGGCAAGAAAACTCTCTTCATGAGTATGGAGTTGGGGCAGTGGAATGAATGGAATGTTTGGGCAGATTTGGAATGGCATTTGCTTCAGCATGAGTCTCATCAACAGTTGAAGCGCTTTTTCATTGCACTCCATCAGTTGTATCGCAGTGAACCGGCGCTTTACTCGTGGGATTTTGGCGGACAGGGCGGCTTTGAATGGATTGATTGCAGCGATAATCGCCATAGTGTGGTGTCATTTATTCGCTGGGCAAAAGATCACGAAGAGTTTGCGATCGTGGTTTGCAACTTCACCCCCCAACCTCATTCTCACTATCGAGTGGGTGTGCCATTTCTAGGCTTCTACAAAGAAATATTCAACAGTGATGTCCGCGAGTTTGGCGGCAGCAACATGGGTAATTTGGGCGGCAAATGGACTGAGGAATGGGCATACCAAAATCGTCCTTACTCGATTGATCTCTGTTTGCCTCCCTTAGGAGTGCTGGTGCTAAAGCTAGATAAGGAAAAAACGCAAGCCGCTTTGCAAGCCGCAGTGATAGACCCTAGCTGATTGCAACTACAGCGATCGCAATTTTTCGTCCGTCATCGTTTGCCTATTTCGCCTGAGCAAATTATCTCTCAGAGTCTTTGTTTGATGACACGCGCTAGGTTTAGCGGCTTGGATTTGCTAGGGTTTTACACAGTAATTATGGATGGGGCAGAATGGGGGCACTGAAAGGACGAGATTTCCTCAGCATGGCGGATTTGACAGCGGAGGAGCTACGAGATTTATTGGATCTTGCAGCGCAACTCAAGGCTGGCGCAACTCATCCGCAGTGTCAAAAGCTTTTGGGGTTGCTGTTTTATAAAGCATCAACCCGGACTCGCGTTAGCTTTATCGCCGCAATGACTCGCTTAGGCGGACAAGCGCTAGATTTGAACCCCAGTGTGACCCAAGTGAGTCGGGGAGAACCTCTAGCTGATACTGCGCGGGTGCTCGATCGCTACCTTGATGTGTTGGCAATTCGTACCTTTAATCAGCGCGACCTAGAAACTTTTGCCCACTATGCCAAAATCCCGATCATCAATGCGCTGACTGATCTCGAACATCCTTGTCAGGTATTGGCAGATCTCCAGACGGTTCAGGAGTCGTTTCATGGGCTAGCAGGCGTGACACTTGCTTATGTGGGTGATGGCAGCAACAATATGGCGCATTCTTTGCTGTTGGGTTGTGCCTTGGCGGGTATCAATGTGCGGATTAGCTCTCCAAACGAGTACCAGCCGTTGGACGTGATTGTGCAGCAGGCGAAGAGAATTGCGGGCGATCGCGTTGAAATCAGCACCGCCACCGACCCGATCGCAGCGGTCAAGGGCGCTCAGGTGATCTATACCGACGTGTGGGCAAGCATGGGGCAAGAAGATGTGGCAACGTCTCGGATTCCGATCTTTCAGCCTTATCAGGTAAATGAGGAACTAATGAGCCATGCCGATTCATCGGCGATCGTGCTGCATTGTTTACCCGCCCATCGCGGCGAGGAAATTACCGATGATGTGATGGAAGGCGCTCAATCGCGGGTTTGGGATCAGGCAGAAAATCGGATGCACGCTCAGCAGGCTCTGATCGCCAGCTTGATAGGCGTGGAATAGTTAATCCCTATTCTCCTTGCGTCGCTTTCTCATAGCTGGCATAGGCTTTTTTGTATTGCCCTAAACGCTGTAAAGCGGCTCCTCGAAAAGCCCAGGCTTCTTGATTGGTTGCTTGCAAATCGATCGCGCGATCGCAGCTTTCAATCGCCTCAGAATACCGCTCTAGGTGAATCAACACAACTCCGCGAAATACCCAGGCATCAGGGTTATCAGGCTGAACTGCAATACTCTGGTCAAAGCTGTCTAAAGCTTCACTATGGCGATTTAGATTTGCCAGCGCATCTCCTCGGTAGTACCAAGCCGCACCATGACTGGGTTGGAGATAAATCGCCTGATCCAAGGCAAAAAATCCTTCCTGATAGGAGCCATCTATGACTAACGCCATGCCTCGAAAAATCAGCGAATTTAAAGTATTAGGGTCAGATTGTGCTGTGGTTTCTGGTTTGTGCAATCTCATACTTGCGTCACTCTTTCAATAAGTTGCCGTTCATACTGCGCCACATAAACCAACCTAGGTATGCGGCAATTGTTACCAGATAGAACACCTTTGCTATTACAGCGTACGTAACCTACAGAAAAGTAGTGACCATAGATAGACGCTTCTTAAACTTGCACCTTACTGCATTCTCTTTAAGATTAGCCAAGCAATCCTAGCAGCCTTCATCCCCTTTAGCACTAGGATTGTAACCATACATAGACAGCGTAGGGGCAAACAACCTTAACCATGAGGAAAAGTTAGCCACCGTGCTAAAAACAAATATTAGGACTGTGCCCTGATGCAAAAACTCAAAGTTGGACTTCTGTTTGGTGGCTGCTCTGGCGAACATGAGGTGTCCATCCTCTCCGCAAGAGCGATCGCACAGGCGCTCACCACCGATGAAAATCAGAGCCGCTATGAGTTGCTGCCGTTTTATATTCAGAAAAACGGAGTCTGGTGTGGGACTGCGATCGCCCAAAAAGTGCTTGAATCCATGACTCCATCTCAGCTTGAAACCGCTTCCATTCGCTCAGATGCTCACCATCTCTGGCAGTTTCCCTCAGCAGTAAGTGATGTGGATGTTTGGTTTCCTGTGCTGCATGGACCCAATGGCGAAGATGGCACCGTCCAAGGCTTACTAACGCTAATGCAAGTGCCGTTTGTGGGATCGGGAGTGCTGTCTGCTGCTATTGGCATGGATAAAGTTGCGATGAAGCAAATATTTGCTCAAGCTGGTTTGCCGCAGGTTAAGTATATGGCAGTCACGCGATCGCAAATCTGGTCTGACCCGTGCGTTTACACGAAATTGTGTGACCAAATTGAAGCCACGCTTGGCTACCCAAGCTTTGTCAAACCCGCCAATCTTGGGTCTTCCGTGGGCATTTCAAAAGTCCGCGATCGCGCTCAGCTAGAAGCCGCCCTCGATAGTGCTGCCACCTACGATCGCCGCATCATCGTTGAAGCCGGCGTTGTTGCACGAGAAGTAGAATGCGCGGTGCTAGGCAATGATTATCCCAAAGCTTCGACCGTGGGTGAAATTACTTATCAAAGCGACTTTTATGACTATGAAACTAAATACACCGTTGGCAAAGCAGATTTAATCATTCCCGCTGCGTTACCGACTGCCATCACCGCCCAAATTCAAGAGATGGCAATTCGCGCCTTTACCGCGATCGACGGGGCAGGATTGGCACGAGTCGATTTTTTCTACGTTGAATCTACTCAAGAAATTTTGATTAATGAAGTCAACACGCTGCCTGGTTTCACGGCAACCAGTATGTACCCTCAATTGTGGGCGGAAGTTGGAGTTTCTTTTGCTGAGTTAGTTCATCAACTGATTCGATTTGCGATCGAACGGCACACTTCCTCTACTTTGGAAGCTTCTACTTCTACTCCTCAATAGAGTTAGTCGAGTCAAAAAATGGGAACTCTAAAAATAAGGAGCAAGGAGCGTAAAATGTTCAGATCTCCAAGTAGATAGAAGAGGTATGTAAAAAATGTTACTAGGATAAGATTCTAGTTTTTCATTTATAGCTAATATCTGTGTATCAATTTAACTCGCCGGATGCACTTCCAAAGTATTAGTAACAGTAAATACGAATCAAGATGAAAACTTTATTAATCTTCTCTTACTTCATTTTTTGATAAAGCTGTTTTTCATTGAGAGGATGGCTGGTTCATTTTGCGCTATAAACTTTAGGTAAGGTTTATAAATTAATAGAGAGCGGAAAATTCAATGCTGAATGGAAGTCTTTGAAAGACTTTAAATAGTAGTTACTTAGTCGGTATAAGGAAATTAAAATGAATGTTTTACCTGCAAAAATCCCTGATGTTCTAATAATTGAGCCACGAGTTTTTCAAGATGATCGTGGTTTTTTTCTGGAAGGCTACAACGGTAAAGCATTTGCTGATAAAGCTGGAATCACAGAGCCGTTTGTTCAAGACAATCACTCTTGTTCTAGTCAAAATGTTTTACGTGGGCTTCATTATCAAATCGAACATGCTCAGGGCAAGCTAATACGGGCGATCGCGGGTGCTATTTTCGATGTTGCCGTTGATATTCGCAAACATTCTCCAACCTTTGGACAATGGGTAAGCTATACGTTAAGTGCTGAAAATAAGCGAATGCTTTGGGTTCCACCAGGATTCGCTCATGGCTTTATGGTGATCTCCGAAGTAGCTGAGGTGCTTTACAAAACGACGGATTACTATGCTCCTCAGCATGAGCGTTCTATTCTTTGGAATGATCCAGATTTAGGAATTAATTGGCCCTTAGATGGAGAGCCGATTTTGTCGGCAAAAGATCAAGCAGGAAAGCCCCTAAAGTTTGCTGATGTATATCCGTAGTTCAGGTCGAATAGTTCAGGTCGGATAGTTCAAGTCAACTGTTTAAGTCAACCGTTCACCAATCATTGAGAATCTTCTAATGAAAGCAATCATTTTAAGTGGTGGGAAGGGTACACGACTGCGCCCTCTAACCTATACCGGAGCGAAGCAACTGGTTCCCGTAGCGAATAAGCCGATTCTTTGGTATGGAATTGAATCTATTGTGGCAGCAGGGGTTACAGATATTGGAATTGTGATTAGCCCTGAAACAGGTGAAGAGGTTAAGGCAAAAACTGGAAATGGCGATCGCTTTGGTGCCAACATTACCTATATTTTGCAAGATAAACCCGCTGGTCTTGCCCATGCCGTCAAGGTTGCCCGACCCTTTTTAGGCGACTCCCCGTTTGTGATGTATTTGGGAGACAACCTGATTCAAAATGAATTGGGTGGATTTCTAAACGACTTTAAAGAAAGCCACATTGATGCCTTAATTATGCTGCGTCCTGTGCTAAATCCCTCAGCCTTTGGGGTGGCTCAGATCGATGAACAAGGTCGAGTGATCAACTTAGTTGAAAAACCCAAAGTTCCTCCTTCAAACCTAGCGCTCGTAGGAATTTACTTCTTTGCGCCAACGATCCATGACGCGATCGATCGCATCCAACCATCGCCGCGAGGTGAGCTTGAAATCACCGATGCGATTCAAAACTTGATCAACCATCAGCAAAAGGTCGAAGCCCGCCAGATTGAAGGATGGTGGCTTGATACCGGTAAAAAAGACGACCTTTTAGAAGCAAATCAAATCGTTTTAGACACCTGTTTGCAGTCCAATATTTTGGGTGAAGTCGATGACAAAAGCCAAATTTCTGGGCGGGTGCAGATTGGAGCTAGGTCGAAATTGATTAACTGCACAGTTCGAGGACCGGTGATTATTGGCGAAGATTGCCACCTGGAAAACTGTTTTATTGGTCCTTATAGCAGCGTTGATAATCAAGTAACCTTGATTGAAGCCGATCTAGAACACAGCGTTATTTTACGGGGTGCCAGCATTATTGGCATTCAGCAGCGGATTGTAGATAGCGTCATTGGGCAGCGCGCCCAACTGAAAGTAGCGCCTAAACGACCTAAAGCTCTCCGCTTTATGATTGGCGATGATTCGCAAATCGAACTAGCCTAGATCTTTGCCATTAACCCGGCAATGTTTGCTCGTAGCCATTTTGAAATTGTCGAACGAACTGTAGGGGCGGGTCTTGTTCCTGCCCAGTAGAGTTGAAAGCACCCACAAGAGGTGTCCCTACCCAACGTCAATGTCAGATCTTTAACTGCCGATTTAATCGTTTGCACATAATCTTGCGAACTCAAATCGTCGGTTAATCTGCTGACAGAGAGTATTTTCATTCTGCCAAATCTAGTTCTGAGGTTTAAGACTCCCTATTCGCGGATGCTTAATTGTAGTTATCTTTTATAGGGAGTTCCTTAACGCTGAGTTAAGGAATTGGCGATTGGTTGAGTGAGGCTCATCTGGAATTCACCTATGCATTGGACTGTTGCAGCGCCTTTTATTCATAACTTGGAGACTGACGGGGAATGGCTAGTTCCCCATATTCTTGGCGATCGCCATCAGTTCAGCATTATTCCACGCGCAAAACCTTTAGCGAACTGGCATAATCGGTCTTCATCGGCTACAGATTATCAGGAGTGGTTAGTCTACTTGCAGCAAGGTAAAAATGCGGTCAAAGAGACTGATGGAGGAGTGGTGACCGTTTTCCCGCAGTTGGCTTCGGCAGTGGGCATTCAACAGCGGATTTCTCGCAGGCGAATTCCAGTGGTAGCGTGGCTTTTTAACGTAGGCACTTGCCCAAGTGGGATGCGGCGTTGGCTAGCACAGGCTAGTTTGCAGGATATTGACCGTTTCGTTGTTCACACCCGCCGTGAATGTGATATTTACAGCCAGTGGTTAGGACTGCCCAAAGAGCGGTTTGAATTCTTGCCTTACCAAGTCTCAGACATTCCAATCACCTATTCAGAAAACACGACGCAGCCCTTTGTGGCGGCGATCGGGTCTGCCCATCGAGATTTTTCAACTTTATTTACCGCGATCGCAAAGCTGAATTTTTCAACGGTTGTCGCATCTGGACCCCGTGCCTTAGCAGGGTTAGAGCTACCTGCCTGCGCTCAAGCACCCTTAGGAATTGTCAAAGCAGATTGCTTGCGACTCGCTCAAGAAGCCTGCATTAATGTAGTGCCCTTGCTACCCGATGAGCGAGTGACTGCGGCGGGTCAAGTGACGATTGTGGAAGCGATGCGAATGGGGCGGGCGGTAATTGCCTCCCGGTGTAATGGCATTGAGGAGTACATCATTCATGGAGAAACCGGGCTATTAGTAGAACCTCAATCGGTTGAGGATTTAGTGCAAGCATTAGATTTGTTGTGGAATGATCAAGACCTGCGAAACCGATTAGGACAAAATGCCATGCGGTATGCGGCTCAGAATTTCTCAGATGAGGCGGCTGGAAGAGCGCTGAGCAAAATATTGGATCAACTTGAGGAGTCAATTCATTAACAGTAATCTTAAACGCGCTGTTGTCAGGGATTATACGGAACTCATTCGCATCTTGAGTCTCTTATAACAGCAGTAATATCTC
>JBBSCL010000107.1:0-8422 GCA_038250345.1 Leptolyngbyales cyanobacterium | reverse complement strand
TGTCCCCAGAAGAACGGCAGAGTAACTATCAGCAGCTTGCGGACTTGATTGGCTTGCCTGTCTCGTTTGTAGAAAGACAAGCCGGACGGATTGGGATTGAAGCTTTTGCCAGAGAGCTACTGCGCGATCAGCAAAAAATTGTGGGCTTGTATGATGCGGCAATGACAGCGATCGATCCCTTTCCCGATCGCTTGCAGTATGAGGGCAGCGACCCAACATTGGACGGAGTTGATCGCCTGTTTACAGGGGCAATCAACAGCCATCTGCGGGATACTTTGGGCGTGGAAACTGACCTGACCTATCACCTGCTAAATATTGAAGTGTTTAAAGCCTGGACGTTTGATCCCAAAGGTGAATTGAAGCAGGGCTTCATCGGTGCCGTGGATGATTTGCGGGTGGGCATGACGCTGAACCCCTATATGCAGGTAGCAATTAATCATGGATTTTTCGATTTAGTTACGCCCTATTTTGCCTCAAATCATTTGGCGGATTTGATGAAGCTGAATCCAGAGGTGCGCCCTAACCTGACGCTGAAACATTACGCTGGCGGGCATATGTTCTACACCTGGGAAGAATCGCGCCAGCAGTGGTTTGCCGAGATGCAAGGATTTTATCAAACCGCGATCGCCTAGGAATGAGAATTCAACAAGTTCGAGATTTCGTAGGGGCGTAGCATTCGGCAGATGACTCTGCCTGAGGTGCAAGGTTTTTTGCCCGAATGCTACGCCCGTACAGGGAGAATGATCGAGATTCTTTAATCCGCGATCCTACGAATGGTGGGCTTTTTTTCGCTATGCGCTCTAGCCTACAAGCTGTTTCACTTTTGCCATGATGCCCACGGGGTCGATGCCCTGATGCGGGAACTGCTCCCACAGACCGCCGCAGCCTTCTTCGTGAGTGCCGAGGTAGGCATATTTTGGCGTTAAGCCGCGCTCCAGTAGCCAGCTACCAAAGCGACTGCCCAAACCAGTTTTGCGGTTAAAGGCTTCTACCACGATCACAAAAGGAGATGCGCCGATTTTAGCGATCGCCGCTTCATCCACCACATTCAACGTTGGCTTGTTGATTAGCCCGACATCAATGCCTTCTTGCTTCAAACGCTCCACAGCATCCAAGGCGCGGTAAACGGCATCACCCACCGCAACGATATAGCCAGCGGTGCCTTCCCGAATCACTTCGTCTTTGCCAGGAGTGAAGGTGTAGCCATCGCCAAACAATTCACCGCCCTCAGTATTTAGCAAAATTGGCGTTTTGGAGCGAGTCGAGAAGATAAACCGCATCCCCGGATCAAAGAAGATGGACTCAACGCAGGCTTTCATCTGGTTGGCATCGGCAGGGAAGTAGAGCTTAGTGTCGTAGCCATCATCCAAGCCATTGTCGGCAAAGAAGTTATTGATCCCAAAGTGACAGGTGTTGTCTGCCATGTCGTCAATGCCAGAGTGGGAGAAGTGGCAGAGCAGATTGGAATAATTCAGCCGCGCCATGGTGATTTCGGAAATGCACATTTCCAGGAAGGCGGCAAAGGTGGCGAAAATGCCCTGTTTGCCTTTTTCCATGCCAAACCCAGCAGCGGCGGAGAGGTTGCCGCGCTCCATAATCCCAGAAGAAATGAAGACTTCAGGATAGGCATCGTGAATTTTTTTCAACCCACAGGAGCCTTCCAAATCACTATCGATCACCAGCACTTTCTCTTTGCGATCGCTTTCACTCATCCGACCCAAAACGGCAACCACAGCATCGCCAAACACGTTTCGGTTAGAATCCCATTTATCGCCAATGCCGAGGAATTTGTATGGATTTTTGGGCTTTTCAATGCTTTTGAGGACGGCAACAGCGTCACTATGTCCGCGTTTTTCCAGAAAGGCGATCGCTTTCTCTACCGAAATCACATCATGCCCGTGAGTCGAGCCTTCCAGACCTTCAATCCCAACGCACATCGGACGTTTGTTGATCACTGCAACAGGTCCGGGCGTATTCATCGCTTCGCAAATCCGGCTATACACACCATCCACATCTTCGCCGTCGCCTTCTAGCACTTTCATGCCGTGTCCTGCCAGGGTTTTGGCTACGGTGAAACCGGGGAGATATTTAGAAGGATGACCCGCGATCGTCACATCGTTATCATCGATAATCAGCTTCACATTCAGGTGTTGCGCCACTGCCAACCGCGCCGCTTCGGCATCGTTTCCTTCCTGCTGTGAACCGTCGGAACCCAAGCAAAATACTGCTTTACCGGGATTTGCCAACGCCACCCCGTTCACATAGGGCCACATATGACCTAATCGACCGGAGCTGAATTTTACGCCGGGAGTCAAGCCCAGTTCCGGGTGTCCTGGCAGTTTAGAATCCGCTTCTCGATAGTGCATCAGTTGCTCAGCAGGCAATTCTCCATGCAGTACCGCCATTAAATATTGCGTGCCGACTCGGTGCCCCGCTTCATCAAAGAAAATCGGCACAACCTGATCAGCGGCTCCTCGAAAAAGCGCATCCAAAATGACCACTTCTGGAACCGTGTCATAAGGTCCGCCAGTATGACCACCTACACCCCGCGCCGCCCCTGTCGCTGTAAAGAAAATAATTGCATCACGGCACAGTTGAATATTCGCTTTCAATGCCTCCCGTTCTTCGTCTGTCAAAGTCGGGTTAGTCGGGTCTAGTGCGATCGATTTGTAGGCACCCAAATCAATGGGAAAGCGATCAGATGTTGCTGTCATAACGTAATTTTTCCTATACAGAGCAGTGGAGGGGCGAACAAAGTTTTTGAGTAGCCTTCGATATGCAGAAGCGATCGCGTTAAGGCTAAAACTTAGTGCTTTAAAGGTAATCGTTCCACTGCTTAGTGTAGTGTTTTGCAGCCCACATTCTGCGATTTGGCTACAAATTTGCGGGACTCATTGAATTCCATGACTTTTGCCAATCACCCAATGCCGTCGGAAAAAACGCGACAGAGAAGACTCCTCCAGCGTTAGGCAAATGGGGCGACCGTGGGGACAGGTGCGCGGATTGCGGGTCTGTTGCCATTGAGTCAACAGAGTTTGCATGGCTGAATGGGATAGCACTGTGCCATTGCGAATAGCGCTCCGGCAAGCAGTTGCTACTTGAGCAGTTTGCAAATCACCACCAAAACTGAGTTCTGTGAGCGCTTCTGCACAATCCGATCGCGCCGCTAGTAGGTCAGGAGCCGATCGCGCCACCCACGCCTGATCGCCAAAAGGTTCCACGTCGATCTCAATCCGCTGCAATTGCTCCACTTGGGCACTGGTCAACGGGTTCAAAATAATGGGTGTTTCAAGCGTCACAATTTGCCAGCGATCGCAGAGTTGCTCATACAGCACCCGTTCGTGGGCAATGTGTTGCTCAATCAGCCAGACTCCGGTGGGATGTTCAGCCAGAATATAAGTGTTGTGAACTTGGGCAAGCGCTTTGAGTAAAGGGGCGGGAGTATGGAAACTAGGAGCTAGAGATACGTTCTGCTCGCCAACTTCTAATCTTGACGATTGCGATATGTTCCATACTCCGCCAGTTTCGGCAGTTTTGAGCAATTGACCCATGCGATCGGAGTAAAGCGTTTCCGGCAGGGTGTCAGGATTTAAGCGTAAAGCTTGGTCGATCGCCGCTGCAATCTGATCTCGCCAGTCGTCTAAATGGTGTAAGTAGATTTCTGATTTGGCAGGGTGCCGATTCCAATCAATTTGCTCTGGAGCCACCTGTAAATGGACAAAGCAAACCGGATAGCGATCGCGGGGCAGCGTTCGCCGAAATGCCGTCAAAATCGTCTGTTCAATTTCTGGCAAGTGAACCAAGCGCCCATTCACTGCAACCCGCACCCAATCGGGACGACGACGATGACAGCGATCGGGTAAGCCAACCAAAAGATAAAGAGAAGGCGCAGAGGGCGGAGTTTTAAGTTTTAAGTTTTGAGTTTTGAGTTCTAAGTTTTGCTCCTCTTTTCCCTTTTCCCTTTTCCCTTTTCCCTCTTCCCTCTTCCCCGACACCTGTTCCACCTCTTGCAAATCGCTGACCTCAACCTCTCGCAAAAGCTGGGGCAAAATTTGGCGGGCAGTTTTACCAGGGAACAGGGTGAACCAATCGCGATCGCCCTGCTGCACTTGCCAGGTAACCTGAGGATGGCAGAGTGCAATTTGATGGATCGTGGCTTGCACTGCTTTGAGTTGGTGGGCTAAAGAGGGCAAACCTTGGCGGCGAGTTGGTAAATTGGCAAACAACCGATCAACCGTAACGATGGTGCCCGGTGCGATCGCCACAGGTTCCATTTCAACAGCCAACCCTTGAGCATCGTAAGTAACCTGCCAGCCTTCACTCGGTTGTTCTACAGCATCACTGGAAGACGATCGCGATAATGGACGGCTAGCGATTTGCAATTGGGCTAACTGCGCCAAACTATGCAACGCTTCACCGCGAAATCCGAGGCTGGTGATATTCCACAAATCTTGGCGATCGCGAATCTTACTGGTGCTATGGGGACTCGCCGCTAGCCTAAGGTTTTGGCAATCCATCCCCATTCCATTATCTGCCACTCGCAGCCGCCATTGATCCGCCCAAACCGATACTGTAATGCGCGTGGCACCACTGTCTAAGGCATTTTCCACCAGTTCTCGAACCGCCGCCGCAAGCGAATCGATTACCTCTCCAGCCGCAATTAAATGAACAACCTCAGTGGGTAACGGATAAATACAAGATTCCATACCTCCAGTGTAGGCGAGGAGTAAAACGCTGGTTATGGAACATCTACTTAAGGCATTTCTGGAGAGAAAGAAGCCACTTTAGAGTAGGTTTAGCCAAGTTTTACAAATTTGCCAGCCAATTCACTACAAAACTTGTCCTTGCAGTATTTCTTGACCAAAACTTTTGAATCAAAACGGCTAAAAATCAGTCAGGTTAGACGCTGCAACGATTAGTTTTTTAGACAAATCCGCTTTAGCTTGAGACTGAGCCTCAAAGGTTTTTTCTTCAACGGTGCCCGGTTCGCCCAGCAGTTTTGGCGGACTCTCGTTATAGCTTACCAACACTCCGCCCGCATTTCCAGCCCGCACGGTAATCTGCTGTTTCGCCGCCCAGGCTTGTTGAGCGCCTTCAGATAGCACACCCTCAAACTCAGTTTTTCCATCCGCAACAATCCGAATCCATGATTGAGCCTTGAAAGCCAAGCCAATCCGAACCGGCTTATTAGATATCGCAGCCGTGGATGGTAGCCCTGTTTTGTCTGCTGCTTTGCCGGCTACAGCACCCGTCATCTTTTGACTGGGTAAGGGTGGACCATACAATTCAACCCTTCGGGTCGTCAATTGTTCTGGCTGTTGAGGCAAATTAGCATAGCGAAACGCTTGGGGAGAGGAGCGGTTTAACGCATAGGACAATCCGCTCACAGCACCCATGACTAGCAGCATATAAACTACATACAGATGTAACGGGCGCAACTGCGCTTCGACAGTGCTACTCCACGTTGGTTTAGGAGATTTTAGATCGGTTTGAGCGGGAAAAGCGTTGGCAATTTCTGTGCCATCTGCCCCGATCGCATCAGCATACCGGCGAATAAAACCCTGAATATAGACAGGCTCAGGCAGTTGAGTCACGTCTGCTTCTTCGATCGCCATTAAAGTCTTTACGGGAATCAGCGTTATTGCTGCGATCGCGGCTAAAGACAACGCTTGATCTTGTCGAAGGCAACGCAAATAAGCACCAATTTCAGCCAATAATTGCGATTGCTCTTTACTTAATTGAAGAGTCTTATCTCTCATGCTCGGCACTCCTCATCTACGCTTAGCTTCTTCGATGTTAAGTCAATTTGGGATTTCAAAAAACCAATCTCAAAGTTTGTCAAAGGTCGATAGCAACCGCTCTCAAGCCGAGGCTGAGTAGCTGATTGCAGCCGAATAGAACCAATTGCAGTCCGGTGGAGCGTTTGGACAGGGTGCCCTAGTTGCTCTGCGATTCGCCTAATTTGGCGATTACGTCCTTCTTTCAAAACGATCTCTAACAATGTTCGGTGGTCGGAGTGTGATTTCAGGATAGAAATGTTTGCGGGCAGAGTTCTTTGCCCTTCTAACAATACTCCCTGTTGCCATTGCTTTAAAGCATACGGTGATGGATAGCCCTCAACCCAGACATGATAGGTCTTAGAAATATGATGCCGGGGATGGGTCAGATAAAAAGTTAAATTTCCATCATTGGTGAGCAATAGTGCGCCAGTAGACTCTGCATCTAAGCGTCCGACTGGATGAATCCCTTGTCCTTGGTAGAGAGTCAGTGGTAATAGAGCCAAAACAGTCCGTCTTCCTTGGGGATCATCACAAGTAGAGATGACATTCCTCGGTTTATTCATCAGCAGATAAATGCGCTCTGGGCACTCAACCGGGTTGACAACGGCACCGTCTATGGAAATCTGAACAGCAGCCGGATCAACTTTTTGACCCAAGTAAGCCACTGTGCCATCAATCTCTACCCGCCCCTGCTGAATCAGTTGTTCAACTTGGCGACGAGCGGCAATGCCCCATCGAGAAAGTACTTTTTGAACCCGTTCGTCCATGCGTTATCGTAGCCTTGCCCTTTGTAAATCGCGTGTTTGTTCTTAGAAGTGCCTTACCCTATAGCCGTTTTTACATCAATAGACCACAGATTGTAGGGTGGGCACTGCCCAAAACCCTTGTGGTGAAACGCCTTGAAAAATTGCGGGTAGTGCCCACTCTACTGAGAATAGCTGTAAGACAAGCGATGATTATTCCCACTTAGATATTACACTGTCGCCTTAACAATTCTCAGCATTATATAAGTTGATTATTTCATTCCGACTGCTTAACCCCTGTGTTTAAGGGTAAAAATACTTCTAACCAAGCTCCTCCTGTTTCGGGGTGGTTGCTAGCTTTAACCGATCCTTGATGAGCTTCCACAATTTGACGAACGATCGCCAGCCCTAGCCCTGTGCCGCTGTTTGCTTGGAAAAAGTCTTGCTTCCAATTTTTTGTCGCTGTTTGGGCATTAGCGGTTTGAGGCTCAACAGTTGGGGAGGCAATGCCAGAAATTGCAGAGGCACGTCCATCTTTTGCAGTTGCTTTCAGGGCAGCTTGGCGGGTACGAGACAGATCGACTCGATAGAAACGATCAAATACTTGAGGTAAAGCGGCTTCTGGAAAGCCCAAACCCGCATCAATTACTTCTAAATGAACCTGTTGATCTGTGCCCTTGGTTGCACCCGTCTGATTCGCTTGACATAGTGAAACCTGCACTCGAATGTGCTGCTGGGCGGGGCTATATTTAATGCTGTTATCTAGCAGGTTTAATAAAACTCGGTGCAGTCTGGCTTCATCCGCCAAAATTAACAGGCGATCGCAGCCCACATAATCTAACTGGATTTGCTTTTCTCGCGCTAAGGGTTCTAGGCTGAGCCAAGCCGACTGGACTAGCCGAGGAAGATCGACGGGTTTCAGGGTTAAGCGATTGGATGGATGCATTTCAAGCTGGTTAAGATCCAGCAAATCTTGCACCAATCCACTCAGCCGAATCGTTTCATTCAACAATCGATCTACCCAGTCGCGGGTGGGCGGTTCTAAGCGAGATTGCAACGTTTCAGCCACCAGCCGAATGGATGTTAGGGGCGTTTTTAGCTCGTGGGCGACATCCGAAATCCAGCGATCGCGCTGTTGGGTGAGCATGACGACCTGTTCGCGGCTTTCTAAAAACACTCCAACACAGCCATCAGGCATGGGGGAGCCATGACCCCGCAAAGGACGAGGCTGTTTTTGCGCCAGTTTGGCATAATCGGGATCAACCGGATGAAAAACCCATTCGCTCTGGCATGGCTGTTGAGCATGGCGAGTTTGCTCAATCAGGGCATCTAGTTCGTAGGAGCGCACGAGTTCCAATAATAAACGAGGTCTTCCAGATAAGTAGGGCTGCATACTGAGCAGTTCACAGGCTTTGCTGTTGCAAGTCAATAGCTGATTGTCTTCGTCCACTTGCAAAAAACCAATGGGGGCGACTTGAACGAGCGATTGGAGAGCTTGCAGCTCATTTTGAAGTGAAAAATGGGCGTCTTGGTAAGCCGCGATCGCTCGTGTGAGCCGCGAAGTAGACGAAAATGCCAGTGGGGAATCGGGTCGCCACTTTTGCATAATGCGCCACAGCTTAGCATTGAGCCGCAGCCATCGCCATTCTAAAAACACTAGACCCATCACTAGCCCAATCAAAACCCATATTTCCATGGCAAACCGATAAAAGTGCAGCCCGAAAAATCCTTAGATTAGGGTTATCGTTATTCTAAGCTGCTTATTTGATGCGATCGCCGAACTTCATAGACACTCATGTTTACCAGTAGAGCTGGGGCACTCACGTAAAGTCCGCCTATTTAAGGCTCCAGCCAAAATGCTTTAGCCAAATCGGTAGCCAAATCCTCGAACGGTGACTA
>JBBSCL010000106.1:0-8487 GCA_038250345.1 Leptolyngbyales cyanobacterium | reverse complement strand
TCTGGGGCATTGGCTCGTTTGAGGTGAACCGCCTGTTCCAATTGATTAATCCGTTGCCATAGCTCCCATAGTGCCGCTGCACCGAGACCAATCATGCGTCTCCCCTGTTTAGGACGGGCGTGAATCAAATGCAAAATTCGATTGAAGAAGTTCTGATCCATGATTTGTACTAGGGACCTCGGCTTTCTCATTCTCCCATTTTTACTATTCTTGAAGAAGTCTTTTCCATTCCGATTCTTCTCATGCGCCATGTGCTGATCCCGACTGGGATCAACCCGCCCATGCTTAATCCCTGTCTCTGGGTCTTTCTGGCTCAAAAACCGCTTCAAATCCTTTGAGCAGATCCCATAGGTCAACTGAAACCGCTCCCTGCCAAAGTGATCAATTACTGGGTCGAGGATGTGTTGGCATAACGCCTCCAATGCTGGAAGCGTTTCCTCCAAGTTTTCTGGGTACGGGGCAATCTGATCCGCGTACTTGTGATAAGTCAGCGTACAAGTGCAAAATTCCTGCAAAGTCAAGTACTTCCCCAACAAGATTTCGTGCATTCAATCGCTAGCCTCCTGAATCGGGAATTCTAACTCTGAATAGAGTCTAAAATCCCCACCCAAAGTATGGCTTCCTTCCTAACAAAATCCAACTTCATGAGCGGGCTACAATGTCACAAGCAGCTTTGGCTAGCCGTGAACGAGCCGCACCGAGCGACTTCATTGAACCTAGCTCAACAACGGATTATTGACCAGGGTGATGCTGTCGGGCAATTCGCGCGGCAGCAGTTTCCCAATGGACAATTGGTTCAGGGCAATGGGAGTGAAGCCATTCAAGCTACCCAAGCAGCGATCGCGGTTGGAGCGACTTGCTTAGATGTCCTTACTAAATCTAAGCGTCCTGAAGTTTAAAAATTGGCAAAAGATATTATTACCTGTCAGCAAGCCGAAATTGACCCAATGAAGCAATGGCGAAAAGCCTGGTACAAGCAATAGCTCATCCTGCAAAATTTCATTCTGATTTCATTTCTACCTGAAACACTGATGATTGAGTGATGTGCAAAGGAACTCATAAATGATTCGCTCTCCAAAACACTCTACGGCTCGACTCTCTTTCACTCTGTTGACTTTGCTGTTGATATCAACTCCGATTCGTGTATTCGCTCATGCTGGGCACGGCAACGAATTTCAGGGCGGGAGCCAAGCGGCTCAATCGGCGGATGCGATTCAGGTTGATGCCGAAACGACAAAGCAACTGGGTTTAAAGGTTGAACCTGTCTCTCGTCAACGCTTAGTGTTTGGTACTAAAACGACTGGGCAAATTGAGTCACTGCCTAATCAAAAGGTGGAAGTGACGACTCCGGTGAGAGGAACCGTAACGCGGTTACTGGTGCAACCGGGAGATAAAGTGAGCGCGGGTCAGGCGGTGGCGATTATGACCAGTCCAGAGTTGGCAGAGTTGCGAACCACCGCGTTAGACCGCAAATCGGAGGCGATCGCGTCTATTCAACAAGCTCAAGCTGATTTGCGACTGGCACAGGAGAACCTGACTCAGCAACAGAAAATTGCTGCCTCCGAGGTTGCCCAGGCTCGAACACAACTCAGCTTTGCTCAAGAACGGTTCGACAAAGACCGAGAATTGGCAACGAATGGAGCCATTCCCCGCCGAACATTTCTAGAATCAGAAACCAAGCTGGCGGACGCAAAAGCGGCTCTCACCAAAGCGGCAAGTCGATTAGAGGTTTCGGAAGCGGCGGCACAACTACGACGGGCTGAATCCGCCTTACAGGTGGCGCGATCGCGGGTGCAATTGAGTGCAGAAACCTATCAAACTCGCCTGCGGCAACTGGGCGCAAGTGCCAATCAAGACGGTACAATCGCGATCGCGGCTCCCATTTCAGGCACCATTGCTGATCGCGAAACCACCACTGGCGAATCGGGAGAGGATGCCGGTAAGAAACTGATGACCATTATCAACGGCAGTAGCGTTCAGGTGAGCGCCAATGTGTATGAAAAAGATCTCGATCGAATTCAGACCGGGCAACGAGTTCAGATCAAGGTTGCCAGCTTACCCAAGCGTACCTTTCAAGGACGTATTAGCGTCATTGGTTCTATTGTTCAGGGCGAAACTCGCGTGGTGCCCGTGAAAGCTCAACTGGATAATCCGAATGGGGTGCTGAAACCAGGGATGTTTGCGGAGTTAGAGGTGATGACGAATCGCACTTCCGCTGCTCTATTGGTTGTGCCTAAGTCTGCGCTGGTGACAACAAATGATAAAAAGACGATCGTCTTTGTAGAAAATGGCACTGCCTTTCAGCCTACAGAAGTCACATTGGGGAGAGAATCAGGTGAGTTTGTTGAGATTAAGTCCGGGCTGTTCGATGGCGATCGCGTTGTGACTCAACGCGCTAACCAGTTGTATGCTCAATCGCTGCGGAGCAGTAAGCCCGCCGATGACCACGGGGAAACAAGTACTGCACCCGCTTCTGACCCACAGCCTGCAATGCCTTGGTGGGTTGTCATTCCTGTGGGAGGAGCGATTATGACAGGTGCCTTTGCTGCTGGAATGGTGTGGGCAAGGAGGGGCGATCGCAAAGCATTTCTTTCAGCCCATGATCACACCACTTATCAACTACCGGATGGCTTCGATCGGACTGGTTATGCTGCTGCCTCACCGCCTGCCTTCAAATCAACGGGTGAAGACCTCCCAGCAACCTCAGAAACTACCCAATAAATGTGAGAGAACACATGGTGCAATCCGTCGTTCAGCAGCAATATGACCAGCTTGCCAAAAGCTACGATCAGCGTTGGAAAACCTATATCGGAAACACTCTAAATTTTGTGAAACAGTGGGCAGCGATTCCTGCGGAAGCCAACGTTCTCGATATCGCTTGCGGAACGGGCGAATTTGAGCGACTGCTCCTACAAGACAGCCCAAATCAGCAGATTTTAGGAATCGATATTTCAATAGAAATGCTAGCGATCGCTCAACAAAAACTTGATCATTATGCTGCTGTCAAATTTGAGCAAGGAAGCGCTACAAAAATCCCCGCCGCTAATGAGCAGTTTGATGTAGTGGTATGTGCGAATTCTTTTCATTATTTCGATCAGCCCATTGATGCCTTGGCAGAAATGAAACGAGTGCTCAAGCCAAATGGAAAAGTGGTAATCCTGGATTGGTGCAAAGACTATTTGCCGTGTCGTTTTTATGATGCCGTTCTGAAAATAACCGATCCAAGCTACAGGCAATGTTACACGCAGTCAGAATTTCACAGTTTTTTCTCGGCTGCCCAACTGCCTATACAGGCTGCAACCAAAATACGATTTGGATGGGCGTGGGAATTTATGATCGTTACCGCCACTAAAGATTAAATCCTATGCTGAGTGCCATAATTCAATGGGCGATCGCCCGTCGTTGGCTAGTGATTTTGGGTGCAATGATCCTGACCATCTGGATCTTCCGCACCATTATTCAGATGCCGCTGGATGTGTTTCCTACCTTTGCCCCGCCGCAGGTTGAAATTCAAGTCGAAGCACCCGGACTCGCGCCCGAAGAAGTGGAATCACTGGTGACATTGCCGATCGAAAGCGCCATCAATGGCACACCAGGAGTTTCGGCAGTGCGGTCTTCCAGTGCTGCCAGCATTTCAGTCGTGCGAGTGGTGTTCAACTGGGGCACTGATATTTATCAGGCAAGGCAGTTGGTGACAGAGCGATTACAGTCCGCTCAAAGTAAACTGCCAGCCGGGATTGAGATTCCGCAAATTGCCCCGATTAGTTCGCCCATCGGCACGATCGCCACCTACGCTTTCACTTCCAAAACCACTGACTTAATGGACGTGAGGCGAATTGTCGATTGGCAAGTCACCAACCGTTTGCTGGCAGTGCCGGGAGTCACGCAAGTCATCGTGTTTGGCGGTGATGTGCGGCAATATCAAGTGTTGGTCGCGCCAGAAAAACTCCAAGCGTTCAACGTCTCTCTACAAGATGTATCCGAAGCAGTGGCAGCCGCAAATGTGAATGCACCGGGCGGGTATTTGATTACACCCGATCGCGAAAAATTGATCCGAGGCATCGGGCGGATCGAAAACATTGAAGCCTTGAAGCAATCGGTGATTATTGCCCGTAACGGTACACCCGTCAGAATTACCGATGTCGCCGATGTCAAAATTGGGGCAGCCGTGAAGCGGGGAGATGCCAGCGTCAACGCTCAGAAAGCGGTCGTAGCGATCGTCAATAAACAACCTCAAGCCGACACGCCCACCGTCACCCGCGCCGTGGAAGCGGCAATGGCAGAAGTGAAAGCCGGATTGCCAGCAGGGATTCAGATTTCTACAACGTTTCGCCAGGAGACTTACATTGATGCGTCGATCGAAAATGTGCGAGAGGCATTAATCGAAGGCAGCATTATCGTTGCTCTGATTCTGATTCCGTTCTTGATGAATTGGCGCAACTTAGCAGTGTGTTTAGCGGCTCTACCTCTGTCCTTATTGATCGGTGTGCTGGCGCTCAACTGGCTAGGGCAAGGGCTGAATACCATGACCTTGGGAGGTTTAGCGGTTGCGATCGGGTCTGCGGTTGATGATGCGATCGTTGATGCTGAGAATGTCTACCGTAATCTGCGGGAAAACAAGTATTCGCCGAATCCTAAACCCGTTTTGGACGTAGTGTTCGAGGGGTGTGAGGAAGTGCGCGATTCTGTGTTTGGAGCCACCATCATTACGATCGTCGTTTTTGCCCCCATCTTTGCGCTCACGGGGGTCGAAGGCAGCATTTTCATTCCAATGGGGTTGGGCTACTTGGCGGCAGTGTTGGCTTCCAGCGTCGTCGCCTTAACCGTCACGCCTGCTCTCTGCGCGATTTTGCTGCCCTACGGTCGTTTGCCTGAACGCGAACCCTGGGTTGCTCGGTTCTTCAAAAGAATCTATCTGCCGCTGCTGACATTCTCGATGCGGCGATCGCCCATCATCTTAAGTATCGCAGCGGCAAGTTTGGTGGCGGCAGCGATCGTGGTGCCATCATTTGGGCGGATCTTCCTACCAGAGTTTCAGGAGCAATCGCTGGTCAATACGCTGCTGCTTTATCCTGGCTCGTCACTGGAAGCGACCAACAGCGCTGCATCGGTGCTGGAACATAAGCTGAAAGATAATCCTCGCTTTCAAACAATTCAAGTGCGATCAGGGCGGGCGGCAGGAGATGCCGATGCCGCAGGCGTGAACCTTGCCCACGTAGATGTGGAGTTGAGCGAGACAGGGATGAAAGATCGCAAAGCCAGCGTGGAATTATTACGGCAAGAATTTGCCAAAGTGCCGGGAGCAGCACCCAACGTCGGCGGCTTCATCTCCCACCGGATGGATGAAGTATTGTCGGGAGTCCGCAGCGCGATCGCGGTCAAAATCTTTGGACCTGAACTAGATCAACTCCGTACCCTAGGACAGCAGGTGAATGATGCCATGCGATCGGTGGCAGGCGTGGTCGATCTCCAGCTTGAACCCCAAATTCCAGTCGAGCAAATTCAGATTCAGTTCGATCGCGTTGCTGCTGGACGTTACGGCTTAACCATTGGGCAACTGTCAGAAACAATCGAGACGGCGCTGAATGGGCGAGTCGTTTCGCAAGTGTTAGATCAACAACAAACGTTTGATCTGGTCGTATGGCTCAAGCCTGAAGCCCGCCAAAGTTTGGAGACGATCGGCAACTTAGTCGTCGATACGCCCAGTGGCAACAAGATTCCACTGGCGCAGGTGGCAACAGTTCGAGACGGCACGGGACCGAACACGATTAACCGTGAAAATGTCTCTCGCTTAATTGTGGTCGCCGCCAACGCCCAAGGGCGAGATTTGCGATCGGTCGTGAATGACATCCAAGCGAAAGTAAAGCAGCAAGTTCAAATTCCACCCGGCTACTACATTCAGTACGCGGGACAGTTTGAAGCCGAAGAACGCGCCAGCCAGAACATTCTGATTTTTAGCGCGATCGCCTTCGTCGTCATCACGATCATCATGTATCTCTCGGTAAAATCGGTTGCTTCTACCGCCATGATCATGATTAACCTGCCTCTAGCGTTAGTGGGTGGCGCGATTGCGGTGGCACTGACCGGAGGCATCTTGTCGATCGCCTCGCTAGTAGGGTTTGTCACCCTGTTTGGGGTTGCCACTCGAAACGGCTTGCTGCTGGTAGACAACTACAACACCAAATTTGCCGCCGGAATGCCGCTAAAAGACCTGCTGATTCAAGGATCGATGGAACGACTCAATGCGATTCTGATGACGGCGTTTACCTCAGCCTTAGGATTAGCCCCCCTAGTCATCGCAGGCGGACCCGGAAAAGAACTGCTGCAACCCTTGTCGATTGTCGTTCTAGGTGGACTGTTTACCTCTACCGCCTTGACTTTGCTGGTGTTACCCGCTCTCTATGCCAAGTTTGGCAAGTATTTGTTTCCGAAACAGACAGTGGTCGAGAACGGCAAAGTTTTGCAGCCAGAAATGGAGCAAATCCAGAGAAACATTTAATCGTTTCAGTCAATAGTTTGATTCATCAACTAGGAGAAAAATCAGTGCAATTGAAAATGAGTGTAACGATGATTTCAGCGATCGCGCTACTATTCTTGGGCGCTTGCAGTGGCAACCCAACAGCGAGTACTAACAGCAGCCCTGCGACAAGTCCCAGTCCGGCGATCAGTCCTAGCGCGATCGCGTCTGGCAGCAAGGCAATCTCTACTTCAAGCAAAAGTGATCATAGCGAAGGCGCACCCGAAGGTGGACAGGTGGTTGAATCGGGTGACTATCACTTGCAGTTTGTGCCTGAAAAAGAAGCCAACACTGCCCATTTAGATTTCTACTTAATGAAAGGTGAGAAGCATGAAGCGGTTCCCAATGCGAAAGTGACGGCTCAAGTGCAACTGCCTGATGGTAGCCAAAAGTCATTGGCAATGATCTACGATCTTGCAGAGAAACACTACACGGCAAAATTACCCAATGCGGCACCCGGAGCCTACAAAGTTGTCATTCTCTCGAACATTGGCGGAAGTAAGGTGAATGGACGATTCAGCTTTAATCAATAATAACGAGTCACATTTCATCTTGATTTCATTTCTTAACCTTAGCCTGAAGGTAAAGCTAACCTGAAAAGCTATTGAACAGTCTGTTGGATTATTTAATTAGGAAGCAACCATGAATAAATTAAACGGAATTAAGATTGCTGCTGGCGCGATCGCTCTACTATCCATTGCAGCAGCTACAGTAGACAGCGCTTTTGCTCAAGACAATCCAAAACCTGCGGCTCCAACTGAGCAGATGAGCGGCTGTAGTTGCTGCAAGAAAATGATGGAAAAGAAGATGAATGACAATCAGAATAAAATGCCCGGAATGAACCACCCGGTTCCATCAGGGAAATAAACTTTTAGGACTTACGCACTTGCCCCCTAAATCCCCCAATTCTGGGGGACTTTGATTTTCTTGCTCCCCCAGAATTGGGAGTTGGGGGGGGGCGAATTCCAATTCATCTGCGTAAGTCCTGACTTTGATAGTTTCAAAAAGCTGAGTATTGAAATTCTTGAATAGCTACAGAAGTGCTGTTTGAAGCACTTCTGTATTTTCTGAAATGAAGATTAATTTGTAACGTTGATGGCATTTTTCACAAAGAATTGATTGAAGTAGCGCTATAAAATTGTCATCGCGATCGCCATTTCATTCTAGTTTCATCTTGACCTGCCAACCTGAAGCTAAAGACTCTGTACCGAAACAAGTCTCTAATTGACTTCAGGGAACCACTTCAATGAAACGATTTATTCAGATTACTACACTTGTTTTGATCCTAGCAGCAGCGATTCCGGCAGCGGGTGCAACTGAGAAAAAATGTACTGGAGATGCGGCTCGTGCGAAGCTCCCAGTGCCTAACTATCCTAGTCATATCCGAAATGTGGTTTGGCGCAATCAGCAGGCACTCTGCCAAGCCCAAGTTTCTACTGCCGGCTCCAGTCAGATGAAGTCTAGCAACCCCGAAGCAGTTCCATTGGGTTCCCTTCAAACTCAACCTCAAAAGTAGTAAGCTACGCTCTGGTCAGTGGGTGGGGTTGATATTGCTAACCTCTCCCAGCCCTAATCAATGCTGGGAGCTTTTATCTAGCAACGAAATTCATCTTGATTTTAGATAATGCTGTCACAGTAATAACTAGATATCTTTTGTAGACGACCTATATGCGAGTGTTGCTGGTTGAAGATGAGCCTGACTTAGGAGAAGCGATTCGGCGGGTGCTGAGTCGAGAAAAGTATGTTGTGGATTGGGCGCAAGATGGCAACGAGGCTTGGGACTACCTGGATACGCACTGGGTTGAGTACACGATCGCGATTGTCGATTGGATGTTACCTGGAATCACGGGGATTGAGCTATGTCAACGATTGCGATCGCACAATAATCCATTACCTGTGTTGATGTTGACGGCAAAAGATCGAATTGAAGATAAAGTAATTGGGTTAGATGCGGGAGCCGATGATTACCT
>JBBSCL010000105.1:0-8508 GCA_038250345.1 Leptolyngbyales cyanobacterium | reverse complement strand
GTGAAGGGCGATCGCAGCTATGTTCTACGCTTTCTGCTTCTCCAAAACCGCTTGAGCTTTACGTTTTCTTAACACACCTAAACTCAGTCCGATTAACCCTGGTAGTAGTGCTGGTGTAGGAATGGGTTGTACAGAAGAACCAGATAGTTCGATGCTGTCAATCGCCAGAGCGTTATAGCCACTCAAAGTCTGGTTAGGGTTATCTCCTGAGTAGTTACCCAAGCGAATTTCATTAAATCCACCACCAGAGAAACCAAGATACCCACCAGAATTATCAGTCTCAAGAAGAGTGTCAGATAAGATTGAAACTCCATTCTTTAGAAGTTGATAAACGTAGGTACTTGTGATGCCAAAACCACTAGCGCGAAGCAAGCCAATGTTCACAAAGTCACTTGCATCAGTGCGGGTAATCTTTGTATAGCCGATGTCTCCACCATTGGGATACCAAGATCCTGATCCTTCAAACCCTGGAAAACCTGCGGATACGATATTATTCCCCCCATTGACCTGCTCAACTTTGATCCTGTCCTCTACATAGATAGAATCATTAAAACTTGCAGGCAACCCCTCAAACCCATTGAAATTCGTTCGAGTTGCATCTGGAATAAAGTCAGTGGTGTGAACTGTTGCCGCTTGGGCGGCTGTTGAGCAAACTGTGCTGAGGATGACAGTAGCGGCGATCGCTGTAACAGAAAGCGAAAACTGTTTGAGATTGAACATGAACTGAAGCTCCAAATAGGGTAGTGGTGAATGGTAGAGACCCCTGTTTGGAAGTGAACGCTCAACAATGAGATTAGGATTGCCAGGGGCATCCTGGGTTTGATGCCCCGTTGTTTGCAGTTTAACTGCGATGTTGCGCGATCGGCGGTCGGTAAAAGGTCAGGAAAAGGTCAGATTCCAGGTTTGAATCTTGCATGACTCGAATAACTGGAAAATCCCAACACATAACTAAAACCTGTCACGGAACTAAAACATCAACGCTCTTGCCACCAGGTAAAAAGTTGACTTTTAACTCAACTCCAAGAGGAAGAATCTTGACCCCTTGAACAATGATTTGATAATCCGTAGCTTTTCCCTGGTTTGCCAAAATGAATTCGATTAGTTTAATCATGGTGAAACTCCTTGAGTAGTAGCTTGAGAGCGATGTAATTGAGCGAGTAGCAAAAGAGTCTGGATGATTCTTGTGACAAAAATTAAACTCCCCAATCTACAATGAGCCAGCGTGGATCGTGCTGCCTTAGCAACCGGACTAACTCTTCCAACGCATCAGGAGTAGTTGGGCAAACACATCCTTCACTGCCTGGACTAGATTTGCTTTGAATCCAGTTCCAGTCGGCGTGAAACCCGAAAGCATCTCGACAGCCAGAAACGCTGCAATTGCGTGGACGATTTTCAAGTTTGACAATCGGCACCCAGACTGGACCGATTCCAGGATTTGTGTGAGATACTCTATAACTGTTCTTTCCACCCGCCCAATCAATGTCGGCAATGTAGTATCGATCTTGTGGAATTGGAGCTAGATTTCCTGGAATACTATCGGGATGATTCCACGGTAAAAATCGCTGAGCACCTGCTAAACCTGAAACGACATCCAGAAATGCAACCACACCTTTATCCGGATCAACAAACTGAAGCTTGCACCACTCCAATCCTGCGTAAGCATCTGCTCCCGTGCGAGTTAAGCGGCAATACACTCCCAAGCCGTCAATAGGACGGGCAGCACGAAGATCGTTTTCGATCGCTCGTTTAGTTTCTGGACCCACTACACCATCAATCCGGCTGAGTGCTTCGCGACGCTGATACAACTTAACTGCATCTTCAGTCACTTGAGTAAACTCATTGGGTTGGGGAGACATTCGCAACAATCCCAGTCCGGCTAAGGCACAGTTGAGAATGTAGCAGTCGTCTCCAATATCCCCTTTCTGCAAGTTGCGATCAAAGGGTAGTGGAACCGGAGCCGATTTATAGGGACGTTCCTCTTTTATTGATGAGGCTGTGGCTGGATTGGCAGGTGTTGTTGTGATCGTACCAGTAGGTGTTAAACCGTCGCGACGGAACATAGCTTCCTCTTCATTGCGTCGATTCACTAGCCCTGGTAGAACTTTGCGAACACCGCTATCTGTGCCGTGTACCCAGCGATCGAACTCTTGCGATGCACCTTCATAATCGCGATCGTTGATTTTTCTCAAAATCGTAGATTCCCCAAATGCTCCAATTCCAATGTTGTAGACAAATGAAACCAGAGCATCGAACATTCCTTGTGTGAGGGAGACTTTGATCAGGCGATCGATATCTTCGGCAACTTGTTCGACTTCTAGCTTCAACCAACGTTCAGCAGTCGCCTCTGTAATTACATCTGTTTGCAGAATGGGTCTGTCTAAATCCCAATGTTGAATTGACCCAAAACCAATCGTCCAAATTCCAACAGGGTCAACGTAAGCCTCAATTAACCCATCCCTCCGCTTACGATGAAGCCCTTCCCATTTCTTGATTAACTTAAAACATTCGCTCGTCGGATTCATGATTTTTCATTAGGTAACTGACTATGCCAGAAATCCTAACTATCTCGATCTCGTTTTGGCGGTCGGTAAAAGGTCAGGAAAAGGTCAGATTGATGGACAAATGGATGGGTTGGCGAGTGTGGAACGGACGATCGCCCTCTCCCAATAAATCCCCAAACTCGCGCCGCGTGGCAAAATGAGAATGTTGTAGAGAGCGATCGCGGGTCCTACCATGCAAATCACTAATTCACTTGCTTCAACTCAATCGCAGCGATCGCCTCAAAGAACGTCACTTGTGGATAGCATCAGGAGTTCTGCAATTGCCGAAGTCATGACAGCGATCGCTTGTCTCTTCAGTCCGCAAAGAATTTCAGAAAGAGGCGATCGGCGGTCGGTAAAAGGTCAGATGAAGGTCAGATGAAGGTCAGTGGAGAAAAACAAAAACTCTTTGTAAAGCTGATAAATCGGGCAAGGACTGTATTACAACTGAGAGCATGAAATTACAAATGCGTGATTTCACAGGGTGTGATTGGGTGGCTACCAGAAAATTACCCGGATGGGTATCCGCGATGGTTGGAGAATAATTCACAGTAGTTGGTAGTTCCCACACAGCAGTAGTTATGAACGTTGAAGCAGCGATCGCGATCATTGAGCAAGTTATTGAACAAGCTCAACTCAACAAAGTTCAAGCTTTAGTCTTTCGTCAAGCCTGGGAAGGGCGATCGTATCTAGAGATTGCTAGAGCCTCTGGTTATGATATGGGATACATCAAAGACACTGGCTCCAAGCTCTGGCAGACCCTTTCAGAGATCTATGGCATTAAAATCACCAAGATCAACTGCCAGCCTGTACTCAAGCGAGTTGTGCGGAACACATGACTGGAGATCGAGGCGGTCAAACCCGCTTCAACTCTTCGTCAAGATTGGGGAGATGCGATCGATGTTTCCATCTTTTATGGACGAGATCAGGAACTCACGACACTGCGAACCTGGATTGTCCAGGATCGCTGTCGCGTGGTAACGCTGCTGGGTATGGGCGGCATGGGCAAAACATCGCTGTCGGTGAAGGTGGCTGAGGAGATAGTAGAGAGTTGTGAGTTCTCAGTTATGAGTTCTCAGTTAAGTTCATCCACTCAAAACTTAAAATTTTCCCTACAGGAACGCTGCGCGAACAAAACTCAAAATTTTGAATTTGTCATCTGGCGATCGCTTCGAGATGCCCCGCCGCTTGATGAACTCTTGACTACGCTGATTCAGTTTCTCGTTGAACATCAAGATATCGACATGCCTGATAGTGTAAGCGGCAAATTGTCTCGCTTGATTGAATTGTTGAAGCGATCGCGCTGTTTGATCATTCTCGATAACTTTGAAACCGTGTTGCAAGGCGGCAAACGGGCTGGAACCTACCGCGAAGGCTATGAGATGTATGGTGAACTGCTGAAGCGGGTGGGAGAGATTGCTCATCAAAGTTGCCTGGTTTTGACGAGTCGAGAGAAGCCGCAGGAAGTGGGCACCATGGAGGGCGATCGCCTGTCGGTTAGGACTCTGCCCCTCGTTGGGCTAGATAGGGTAGCGGGACAATACATTTTGGATGCTAAAGGCTTGCAGGGTGCGGTGGATGATCTAGAAGAGTTAATTACTCACTATCGAGGCAATCCATTGGCGCTGAAGATGGCAGCCACCTCGATCCAAGACTTATTTGCAGGTGACATTGCCCAATTTCTAGAGCAAGGCACGGTTGCCTTTAATGGCATTGGCAACTTGCTTCAGCAGCAGTGCGATCGCCTATCACCGCTAGAGCAATCGATTATGAATTGGCTGGCGATTAACCGTGAACCCGTGACGATCGCCGATCTTCAGGCAGATTTGGTGATTGAATTGCCCACGCCCAAGCTGATGGAAGTGCTGGAATCGTTGCGCTGGCGGAGTCTGATTGAAAGTAGCGCGATCGGCTTTACTCAGCAGCCTGTGGTGATGGAATCGGTGACGGAAGCCCTGATTGAGCAGATGGCGCATGAGATTGTGGCGGAACAGCCCCAGGTATTTCTCAGCCACGCGCTGATCAAAGCCCAGGTGAAAGACTACATTCGCGACAGTCAAATTCGGGTGATTTTGCAACCGCTGCGCGATCGCCTGCTGACGAAACTCGGCTCACCTAAGCAACTGGAACATAAACTGAACCGCTTGCTGGCAAATCTACGAACCCATGATCATCAACCCGTTGCCCATCAACCTAACTATGGTGCAGGCAACCTGCTCAACTTGTTCCGCCAACTGGAAACCGATCTGACCGGCTACGATTTCTCCGGCTTGATCATCCGGCAAGCCTATCTGCAAGATGTCAATTTGCATCAGGTCAATTTTACTGAGGCTGAATTCCTCAACTGTGCTTTTGCCTCCACGTTTGGCGGCGTGACCTCGGTTGCGTTCAGCCCGGATGGCAAGCAACTGGCAACCAGCGATACCAATGGCGTGATTCAAATCAGTCGCGTCACAGATGGGACGCAGTTGGCGGTTTGCACGGGACACAACAGTTGGGTCTGGAGTGTTGCCTACAGTCCTTCCCAGCCGATTCTTGCCAGTGGCGGTCAAGATCATCAGGTGCGGCTGTGGGATATTCACACCGGGCAATGCCTCAAACTCCTGGAAGCGCATACCGGAATTGTCACTTCTATTGCCTTCAGCCCAGATGGTCAATGGCTTGCCAGCACTAGCGGCGATCAAACTATTCGGCTGTGGAATATTACAACGGGACAGTGTGTGCAAACGCTACAGGGTCATGCGGCTTGCGTTTGGAGTGCGGTGTTTCATCCCAATGGCAAAATGCTTTTCAGTGCGGGTGAAGATAATGTGATTCGAGGTTGGGATATCGAAAGCGGGCAGTGTGTGCAAACTTTGACGGGACATCAACACTGGGTCAGAGCGATCGCGATTAGCCCTGATGGGCAGCAACTCGTCAGCGGCAGCTATGACCAAACAGTTAAACTTTGGGATGTCACCACAGCAACCTGTCTCGCAACCCTGACTGGACATCACAAACCTGTAACCTCTGTTGCTTTCGACTCCGATGGCAAGACCTTAGCCAGCAGCAGCTATGACCACACCGTTAAACTCTGGAGCATCGCCGATCAGCAATGTCTTCAGACCTTCCAGAAGCATACAAATTTTGTCTGGTCGGTGGCGTTTCATCCTACCCAACCGCTGCTTGCTAGTGGTGGGGAAGACTACACCACACGCCTCTGGGATCTGCGAACCGGGCAATGCACCAAAACTTTGCAAGGGCACAGCAACTCGATTTACACCATTGCCCTCAGTCCCAACGATCGCCTGCTTGCCAGTGGGCACGAAGACCAGACGATCAAGCTCTGGGATTTTAATCAGCAAACCTTAAGCGCAGCCTCGAACCCGCAGCCGTTTCGGGTGCTACGAGGACATACCGGGCGCATCTTCTCGATCGCCTTTGCCCCACAACCCGATGCGAATCATTCAGCAGATTCGATCCTCGCTAGTGCTAGCGCCGATCGCACGATCAAACTGTGGAACTCGCATACGGGTCAGTGCTTGCGAACGTTGCATGGTCATACCAGTTGGATCTGGGCGATCGCGTTTCACCCCGATGGCGATCGGCTTGCCAGTGCCAGCTATGATCACACCGTCAAACTGTGGGACGTGAACACGGGCGATTGCTTAGACACCCTCAAAGACCACACCAGTTGCGTCTTATCCGTCGCCTTCAGCCCCGATGGACAGTGGTTAGTCAGTGGCGGCTATGACCAAACGATCAAACTGTGGCATCTCAAAACGGGTCAATGTCTCAACACTCTAAAAGCCCACTTAAACCGCGTTTGGGCAGTGGCGTTTAGTCCTGATAATGACTATTTCGCGACAGGCGGCGATGATGGCACCATCAAGCTTTGGGATATATTGACGGGTGAGTGCATTCAAACGTTTATAGGGCATACCAGTCACATCCTGTCACTCCTGTTTAGCCCCGATGGCAAAACGTTGACTAGCAGCAGTGCCGACAAAACTATCCGCACCTGGAATATCGAAATGGGATGTACGGCAGTTCTCCAGTCCCACCAAAGTTGGGTCTGGTCACTCGTCCAAAGCCCAAATCATGGGGTTCTTTTAAGTGGAAGTCAGGATGAAACCATTCAGGCTTGGAGTCTTGAAACGGGCACTCGCCTAAAAACGCTGCGATGCCCCCGTCCTTATGAAGACATGATGATTGCGAATACGACCGGCTTAACGGAAGCGCAGAAAGTAACTTTGAAAGCATTGGGTGCGATCGCCGAAACGAAAACAATTCAAACCAGTCGTTTGTGAAGCTCGATAGTTTGAATGACTTGGCATCTTCGCTCAGACCTAAAGATAACCTGATACTGTTTTGAGTTTTGAGTTTTGAGTTTTGAGTTCCAAGACAAAGAAGTGTTGCCGTTTTCAAAAAGTCATCTGTCGCGTTTCAATTTCAAACTGGTATGAGTTCGAGATCAGGAGTGAGCGAAAACATTTCCCGCTTCTGTATTCATCAGGGCATATCGCACTATGCCCTGACCGTGAGCTTGCTGACTAATGCTTTAAGATCAAACGGTAGCGAGGCTTCCCATTTCGCAACTTTTCCATTGCTTCATTCACCTGATCGAATGGAAAGATCTCGGTCAGTGGTTCAATGCCATGACGGGCAGCAAAATCCAACATGCGGCTCGTGGTGACTGGGCTACCCAAAGGACTGGCAGAAATAGATTTTTGCCCCGCAATCATCGGAAAAATCTGAGCAGATAAGGGACTTGGCACCACACCTACTAAGTGAAGTCTTCCCTTGGGGCGCAGCAGGGCGAGGTATTGATTCCAATCTAAGTCAGCGCTAACAGTGGAAAGAATTAAGTCAAAAGAGTTTTCCATCGCTTTTAGCGCGTCAGGATCACGAGAATTGATGAAGTGATTAGCTCCCAATTCCCGTGCTTCTGTTTCTTTATCAGGGCTACTAGAAAAAGCAGTCACATCGCATCCCCAAGCGTGTAAAAAGCCCAGTGCCATGTGTCCTAAGCCCCCAATGCCAATGACTCCCACTCGTTCAGTGGATTTAACATCTAACTGAATAATGGGGTTGAAAACGGTAATACCGCCACAAAAGAGAGGTCCAGAATTAGCAGGATCAAGCTCGGATGGCAAAGGAATAACCCATTCTTGGTGCGCTCGAACTCTATCTGCAAAGCCACCATGCCGACCGACAATGGTGCCTTCTGCGGTTAAACACAGGTTTTGATCGCCAGACATACACCATTCACACTCCATACAGGAATGTGAATACCAGCCTAAGCCAACCCGTTGCCCAACTTTCAAGCGGGTGACATCGTTGCCAATGGCAGCGATCGCGCCTACCACTTCATGCCCTGGAACAAAAGGGTATTGAGTAATGCCCCATTCGTTATCCAACATGCTTAAATCGCTGTGGCAAATGCCGCAATACTCTACTTGAATGTCTACTTCTTGGTCACCTAAGGCTCCTAACTCATACTCAAATGGCTTCAATTCTCCACCCGGTTCATGGGCTGCATAAGCATGGATCATAGTAGTCCTTTGCGATCGCTCTCGAATAGTTTCGTCTCGCATTGTATGACTCAATTGAATCAATGAACAGACATGAAGAAGATTTGGTTTTTAACCGCTTGTGGTTAGAGTGGCAGCGATTTTTAAGCTTGAAGAATTAAAAGATGTTCAATCTTTCGTGTTGTTTTGGCTGAAGATAGGAAAATTTCAAGTTGAAAGATTACAAAGATCTCCTGCTTTAAAGAGGCTAGACAACCCAAATCCTGTTAGGATTTGAAGGTCATGTCTGGGTGACTAGCGCAATGGTAGCGCATCGGACTCTTAATCCGTTGGTTCTGGGTTCGAGTCCCAGGTCACCCATTTTTCTAAGCTGCTATGGCGTTGGCAAAAAGAGTTGTAGGTAAAGCGAAACGATCGCGTTGCCCCAGATTGCCGCAATGAACCCGCCTAGCGCT
>JBBSCL010000104.1:0-8516 GCA_038250345.1 Leptolyngbyales cyanobacterium | reverse complement strand
TTCCAAATCTGTGCCCCAGTGGCTAGAACCGATCGCGCTACTGGCTCCGGCTGGAATCTGGCTGGGCTTACTGTTGGTCATTCCAACGCTGTTAATTTTTCAGTTGAGTTTAGTGCCAGGAATTCGCCCCGGAGAAGTAGTCAATCCTTCAGGGTTAGATAACTACCTGCAAATTTTTCAGCCTGTAGTGATTCGACCTGCAACTGCAACTGCATCAGCCGTCATGGATTTTGTTTATTTGAAGGTGATTTGGCGATCGCTTTCATTTGCGATCGGCACCACGTTCATGTGCCTGCTGTTGGGCTTTCCTGTGGCATATTTCATCGCCATTACAGCGCCCAAAAACTGGCAGAACCTCCTGCTTGTCGGCTTTGTATTGCCCTTGTGGACTTCTTCGCTGCTGCGCTCTTATGCCTGGATTACGATTCTGCGTCCAACAGGAGTGCTGAATAGTGCGCTGACCGCAGTTGGGCTACCTGCTTTGGATATCCTCAATCGCCCCCCGGCTGTGTATATTGGCATGACCTATAGCCTGCTCCCTTATATGGTGCTGATTCTCTACGCCTCCCTAGAAAAGCTGGATAAAAGATTGTTGGAAGCTGCCGCTGATTTGGGAGCTACGCCGATACAAGCTTTTTGGAAAGTGACCATACCTCAAGTATTTCCAGGGATTGCTGCCGGATCGCTTTTGGTCTTCATTACGAGCATTGGCGATTTTATCGACCCAGAATTATTGGGAGGTGCGTCTAGCATGACCCTCGCTCGGTTAATCTATAACCAATTTTTAGGAGCCAGTCAAAACTGGGGATTTGGTTCCGCCCTTAGCATGATTATCATTTTGGCGGTGAGTATTTCTATTGGCTTGCTGCTGAAATATGGCGATCGGAGTAGTGCAAATTTATGACTATCACTAAGCCCACTCGGTTTTCGTTGCCTTGGCAGGCACTTTTTACCCTGCTGATGTTTGGCTTTATGTATTTGCCGATTGTGGTGCTGACGGTCTACAGCTTTAACGAATCGCCCTATAGCGCTGGTTGGACTGGCTTTACGCTGAAGTGGTATCAAAAGTTTTTTGCGGATGAGCGAATTCTAGTGGCTCTCCGGACTAGTTTAGTTGTGGCTCTGTGTGCGGTGGCGATCGCCGCAGTGATTGGCACCCTCCTGGCAGTCGGCTTGTCGCGCTATCGTTTTCCGGGCAAAGGGATTTATCAAGGTGTTGCCTACTTACCGTTGATTATTCCCGATATTGCGATCGCGGTTTCTACCCTGGTTTTCCTAGCAGCAGTTGCCATTCCTTGGAGCGGTGGCTTAATTCAACTTAGTCTTGGCACGATCGTGGCTGCTCATGTGGTGTTTTGCATTTCCTACGTCGCCCTAGTGGTCTCTACTCGCCTGACCAACATCGATCCGCATTTGCAAGAAGCTGCCTTAGATCTGGGAGCTACGCCCTTTCAAGCTTTTACCCATGTGTTGCTGCCAGAACTAACCCCGGCGATCGTTTCTGGTTGCATCCTTGCCTTCGTTCTCAGCTTGGATGATTTTTTGATTGCCAGTTTTACGGCAGGCGGAGGCGCAAACACTCTACCCATAGAAATTTTCAGCCGCATTCGCACGGGAGTTAAACCCGATATCAATGCCCTCAGCGTTATCCTCATCAGCGCCTCTGGCTTCCTCTTTGTGGTCGCCGAATATTTTCGCTATCAAAGTGAGCAGAGACGCTTGAAGTAAGGCTGGCTAACGAGTGCGGGGGACGAAGTGCGGAGAAATCGCGTAGATTTGTACTGACAATCTCTTGTTATCCCGCTTTGGTCATTGGTTAAGGCAGTCCTTGAAAGCGATCGCCTAAACCCTAATCCCCAAACCTTGTCACTGCCAAACAGCCGCCACGCTTTAATGTAGGGCGAATTCTCTGACGATTGCTATAATTTGGGGCAATCCATCGTTCCGCGTTGCCCCATGACCGAGCAACCCCTCTATGATTCCCACAATCCTCACCCGTTGCCGCAGATGCGATCGCAGTGGGTGTGGGAAGGCAAATATGACGAGTATGGGCAGCGCCGCGAGGTGGATATTGCGGGCTGTGCGATGCCGATGCAGCAGATTTATCTGCGTCTTAACACCACACCCGAACAACTTGCTGATTTTTGCGAAAAATGGCAGATCGCCGAGCTTGCCCTATTTGGTTCCGTCCTGCGGGATGACTTTCGAGTTGATGGGAGCGATCCGAGCGATATTGACTTCTTATATCTTTTCGCTCAAGGTGCAAGGCATAGTTTATTTGATGTCATGCACCTACGGGAAGAACTCGAAGGTATGCTTCACCGAAAGGTTGATTTTGTGAGTAAAAATGCCATTCAAAATAGTCGCAACTGGCTTCGTCGCAAAGAAATTTTGGGATCGGGAATGATTATTTATGCAAAGGGATCAGCAATCGTTACTTGATATTATGGATTCCATCACACTCATTTTTGAGTATGTGACGGATTGGGATGATTTTATTCGATCTGTCAAAGATCAAGATGCGGTGATCCGGCGACTTACAATTATTGGTGAAGCAACGAAACGTTTATCAATGGAGTTTCGAGCTTCTCATCCCCATGTTCCTTGGAAGGATATGGCAGGTTTACGTGATGTGGTTGTTCATAATTATGATGATATTGATTTTTCTATACTGAAACCTGTCATTGAGTCCGAGTTAGCTAAAGTTCTTCAAGATTTACAACCATTACTTCTCCCTTTCCCAGAAGAGCAACAATGACCGAGCAACCCCTCTATGGTCGCCACAATCCTCACCCGCTGTCGCAGATGCGGACGGAGTTGGTGTGGGAGGGCAAATATGACGAGTATGGGCAGCGCCGCGAGGTGGATATTGCCGGATGTGCAATGCCGATGCAGAAGATTGAGGGGATTGATGAACCGAGGCGATCGGCGGCGGCAAATAATCAGCTACAGCTATTTGAGCAGCAAAACCCACGGGTGGATGACTTTAGAAATCGGTTGATTTGGGGCGACAACAAGCTGGTGATGGCTTCGCTGTTGCAGGAGTTTAAGGGCAAGGTGGATTTGATTTATATCGATCCACCGTTTGATGTGGGTGCGGATTTTACGATGAGTGTGGCAGTTGGAGAAGATGATTCCTTGGTAAAGGATCAATCTACTCTTGAAATGGTTGCTTACAGAGATATGTGGGGCAAAGGGCGAGATTCTTACTTATCTATGATGTATGAAAGACTCACACTTATTAAAGAATTACTTTGCGATCGTGGGAGTCTCTTTATTCATTTAGATGATAATGTGGGACATTATATCAAGCCTATACTAGACGAGATTTTTGGTTCAGATTGCTTTCAAAATGAAGTAATTTGGCAACGTACTGATCCTCACAATGACGCAAAGAATAGATTTGGAAATATTCATGACACAATTTTTTGGTATGGAAAAACTTCAAAGCCCATATATTATTTTGAAGCAGTTCGCACAGAACTTTCAGAAGCCGGTCTAGCTGAATATTCCCTTCTAGCATTATCAGATGGAACAATTGTTCCTTACAAAGGCAATGAGAATAAACAGGGCAGACGATTTAAGCTGGATGATGCAACATGGAAAGGTTCGAGTTCTAACAAGAAATTTTCTTGGCGTGGTGCAAAACCTTCTGCAAATCGGGAGTGGATGTATGACTTTGAGGGAATGGAAGCAGCACTAGAAAAAGGGGATTTGTATCTGCGTAATCCCGAAAAAGGCGCGGCACGCTGTAAGAAAAGTTATTTGGATACAAGATTTGGAATTCTACTTCAAGATATTTGGACAGACGCAGGACGCATGAAGGGTGGGAGCGATTATCCTACAAGCAAGCCCGAACCTCTTTTAGAACGAATCATCCAAGCCTCTTCCAACGAAGGCGATCTGGTTGCCGATTTCTTCTGTGGCAGTGGCACTACCGGAGCGGTTGCCGGTCGCCTCGGTCGCAGGTGGATCATGGCAGACCTCGGACGCTTTGCCATCCACACCTCCCGCAAACGCCTGATCGAGCTTCAGCGCAAGCTCCACAAAGACGGCAAACCCTACCGCGCCTTCGATGTCTACAACCTCGGTCGCTATGAACGCCAATGGTGGCAGCACGATCGCCTCCAAGGAGCCGACACCGAACATCGCCGCATCATCCTCGAATTCTTCCGTGCCGAAGTCCTCACCAACCCGCCCTCGCCCCTGCTCCACGGTCGCAAAGCCGGAGCATTTTGCCATGTTGATGGCATCGACTCAATGTTTACCCGCGACGAAGCCCAAGCCGTCGCCCAAGCTACCACCGCCGCCGGGGGGCGCGAATGCTATTGCCTCGCCTGGGAATTTGAAATGGATTTGCATTTGACGGTGAATGCGATCGCCACCGAACTGGGCGTAAAGCTAAAGCTGATCCAAATCCCCCGCGAGATCATGGAAAAGAACCGCAAAGCCCCGCCGCCATTTTTAGAAGTGGCAGTCTTAGCAGCCGAAGCGGTCTATCAGAAAGGCGACAAGGGCAAAACCGTCGATATCAAGCTCACTCAATTTCTGCCCTCCCTCGCCGAAGTTCCCACCAAAGAACTCGAAGCCATTCGCGATCGCGCCATTCGCAGCGGCTTCGACTTTATCGACTTTTGGGCGATCGACTTCAACTGGCAACCGGGCAAACCCTTCACCCACGACTGGCAAGACTACCGCACCCGCAAAGATCGCAGCCTCAAAACCATCAGCGATGCCGCTTACATCTATCCCGCTCCCGGCAAATACATCGCCTGCGTCAAAGTCGTCGATACCTTCGGCTGCGATACCTCCATTACAGTAGAAGTGGAGGTCTAAGCCTATGCCTGCCAGAGATCGATACCATGACTGGGTAAAAGAAACTCTCGTGAATGCAGGGTGGACAATTTCTCACGATCCTCTGTCGATCTCAATTGGCAAGCTTAGCGTCCAGATTGATCTAGGGCTAGAAAGCTTAATTGGAGCAGAGCAAGGGACGATAAAAATAGCCGTCGAAATTAAAAGTTTTGGCAACGTGTCCCAAATAACGGATTTTTATGCTGCCCTTGGGCAATACCTTTGTTACAGAGTAGCTTTGGCAGAAAAGCATCCCGATCGCACCCTCTATTTAGCGGTTCCTGACCCAGTTTATGATCTGTTCTTTATGGAAGAGCTAATTCAGAAAGTCCTTCAAACCTACCCTGTAAAACTATTGGTGTATAACCTTCTAAACAAGGAGATTAAATCATGGATAGACTAGAACATTATCGCCAAAGCATCCGTAATTTTTTAACTAAATATGTCAACGTCTGGCAAGAAGAAGGGATCGAAACTCAACTCATTACTGACTCAGAGCGCGATCACTATTTACTCTTAAGGGTCGGCTGGGAAGGTGACAAGCGCATTAATTATGCTGTCTTTCAATTTGACATCAAGGACGGCAAAATTTGGGTTCAGGAAAACAATACCGATGTTGAAATCGACAAAGACCTTGAAGAGATGGGTATCTCCAAAAAAGAAATTGTGGTGGGGTTTCATCATCCATCGATGCGCGAATACTCAGACTATGCAGTTGTCTAACCTATGACCTCCGACTCTCTCAATCCCACCATTCTCGAACCCCTGTTTGCCCCCTGGTTAGAACCCAACGCCCATCGCGTCCGGGCAGAAAAGGCAGGCGATCCAGCCGTGATTGTGCAGGGACGTAGAGCCTCGCCGATCGATCTCGTCAGCAACCTCCGATCAGCCGTCCGAGACTGGCGCGAAGCCTTTTATATCGGAGCCAGCGACACCACCATCCAACTGCTAAATCACTGGTTTGGTCGCGCCCATCGACAAACCACAGCCAACGGTGAAGACTTTGAGTTTCGCTACTACTTTTGTCAGCGGGAAGCGATCGAAACCCTGATCTACCTCAAAGAAGTCCGCCGCCTTGAATCGCTCTCCCAAATCATCGCCGAATTTGGGGGCGCAACCGCCGAACTGCAAGCCCTCGGCATCACCGAAGACGAAGATAGCTGGAGCCGCTACGCCTTCAAACTCGCCACAGGCGCAGGCAAAACCAAAGTCATGAGCCTCTGCATCGTCTGGAGCTACTTCCACGCCCTGCGCGAATCCGACTCCGAAATGGCGCGTCACTTTGTCGTCATCGCCCCCAACCTCACCGTCTACGAACGCCTCAAAGACGACTTTGGCAACGGTCGCGTTTTCGACACCGATCCCCTGATTCCCCCCGAATGGCGCGGCGACTGGAACCTCTCCGTTGTGCTGCAAGACGAAGCCAGCGGCGCAGCCACAGGCGGCACCCTCTATCTCACCAACATTCACCGCCTCTACGAAAAACGCAAACAAAAAGCTACCGATGACGGCTATGCCTGGATGGGTCCTCCCGTCTCGAAATCTAGAGCTTTGGATACGGGTGCAGCTTTACGGGACAGAATTACCACCCACCGCCGAGTCCTGATCCTCAACGACGAAGCCCATCACGTTTGGGACTCTGGTTCTGCCTGGAACGAAGCCATCCGCAATCTGCACGAAACCCTCTTAGCACGCAGCGGCAGCAAACTTGTTGCTCAACTCGACTTCTCCGCCACCCCCAAAGACAACAAAGGACTCCTGTTCAAACATATCGTTTGCGACACGCCCCTCGGTGAAGCCGTCGATGCTGGAATCGTCAAAACGCCCCTGATCGGACAGTCCAGCCGCAACCTAATCGAGCAAGCTGACGACAACGCCGCCTACCGTTGGGAACAGCATTTGCTATTGGGTTACGATCGCTGGAAAGCCAGCCGCAGCGAATGGGAATCTAGCGGCAAGAAACCCCTGCTGTTCATCATGTGCGATGACACCGATGCCGCCGACCAAATCACCCAGCGCTTCAACAGCGATCCGCTCTTTGAACAACTCAATGGCAAAACTATCAACCTGCACACCAACCTCAAAGGCAAACTTAAAAAAGTTGGCACAGGCAATAACGCCCGCACCGAATTTGTCGAAGACGAAAAAGCCATCAACGACGACGACCTGAAAGCCTTACGTAAACTCAGCCGCGAACTCGATAGCAACACCAGTCCCTACGTCTGCATTGTCTCAGTATTAATGTTGCGCGAAGGTTGGGACGTAAAGAATGTAACCACGATCGTCCCTCTGCGTCCCTACAGTTCCAAAGCCAATATCTTGCCCGAACAAACCCTCGGTCGGGGCTTGCGGCGCATGACTCCCCCCGGTCAAGCTAGCGAACTGGTCACGGTGATCGAACATCCTGCGTTTGTCAGTTTATACGCTCAGGAACTGGCGCAAGAAGGACTGCCGATTGAAATTGTCGATCTCGATCGTGTCCCCGCCACCACTATTTCCATCTTTCCCGATGAAGCCCACAAAGACGTAAACCAGCTAGACATCCAGATTCCCACCCTCACCGCAGGCTATCGCATTGTGCCTAAACTGGAAGGACTCACCCTTCAAGATGTCAAAAAAGCCTTCAAACCTTACAAAGCCCTCCCGTTAAGCAAACAGGGCAATAGCGAAATTCAGTACGAAGGGCGACACCTCTTCACAGGCGAAGTCATCCAAAAGCTGCAACTCAACCTGCCATTGCTAGCGTCGGGTATTGGAGCGGTTTCCTACTACGTCAAACAACTGGAAACCATCTGCAAATTGCGGGGACTCCACAGCATTCTGGCACCCCTGATTCAGACTTTTTTAGAAAGCATTCTATTTGAGCAAAAAACGACGCTGTTCGATCCAGCCTTGGTGGCTCGTTTAGCGGACTCTGACGTGGGTGAACATCTCCGGGCTGTTTTCGTACCCCTAATCCGCAGCCGCACCACCGCCACCGAAACCCGTTTAGCCGGAGCAGCCCCCAAATCCCTCAACACCTGGAAACCCTATCAAGTCACCCTCAGCGAACGTCGTCCCGCCCTAGAAGCCAACAAAACGCTATTCAACCTCGTCACCTGCAACCGTGAGCTAGAAGTTGCGGTGGCGAAGTTTTGCGATCGCGCCCCCGATGTAGCCGCTTTCGCTAAAAATTCTGGCTCGCAATGCCTCCGAGTCGATTATTTAGCAAACGGCGATCGCCTTGCCTTCTACACCCCTGACTTCTTCATCCGCACGATCGATGATCATTACTATCTGGTCGAAACCAAAGGACGGGAAGATCGGGATGTGCCCTTGAAAGCTAAAGCCGCGATCGCTTGGTGCGAAGCCGCTTCTACAGAAACCTTACAGTGGCAGTATCTCTACATTCCTCAAGGAGTCTTTGAACGCATGGCGGGCGATACCATTGCTGAACTTGCCCGTGCCTGCGCCCCTGCCCTCCAAAACTTGCTCCAAGCCGAAGAATTTCAAGATTTGCCCCTATTTGTCAACTTTGGTCAAGCCGATGATGATGCAACCGCGATAGATAGCCTGATTGATCCCGCAATTCTGAATGCCCTCCCCTCCCGCTATCGCCGTGCTGCCGATCAAGCCGTGATGCTCTACCGCTTTTTTGAAAACAAAGAGGGGATGAATTACGC
>JBBSCL010000103.1:0-8530 GCA_038250345.1 Leptolyngbyales cyanobacterium | reverse complement strand
GGAATAAACCCGGTTGCCAACCGAACTACGCCATTTTCGGTCACACCCGTATTGGGAGTTTGCTGTCCAAAGAAGGCGGTATTTGCTGGAATCTCATCATTGACTTCGCTGCCAGCATCTAACACCTGGCTACCCAGAACGGTGAAGTCGGCTCCCAGAAAATTGCCCTGGTCATCAAAGATCTGGTGTGCTCGTTCGTTGCCGTTAGAGATGAAGAAATCATTGCTGGGAATGATCATAGAAGCATAGCTAAAGTAGCGGCTGGTCGGATCGCTCCAGTCTACGGTGACGGTAAAGCTTCCCGTTTCGCCTGCATCAATCGGTCCTGGAGTGCCTGCTAGACCCAGAACCGCACCTTGTACCGTGCCAAACCCCGCTAGATTAAACTCGCGGCTAATCAGATCAACCGCGCCATCTTCGGCAATGCTCTCTAGTCCGGGGGAAGCGGGGCGACCGCGATCGTAGGTATCAAATGTGCCATTATGAAACCCAAACCAAACTGGAGTCAGCAGCGTACCGTTTGTCGGGGATAGATTTTCGATTTCAATGGTCAGTTGAGTTTGCATGATTGTGCCTTGAGAATGATTAGTGATGACTGATGAAGACTGAACCTTGGTGGCAGGCACGCCCTGCGGTTTCAGAGTTGGAGGGCGACCAACTGTAAAACTCGCTACCTGTTCGAGGATTCACTTGATATACAAGGCTGAAACCAAATTGGATTGCTTGAATTTGGTTTGTCTCAAACCCTCTCTCTACTCTCTAGAATCTTTCTGTGCCAGAGGTTCAGCTACAGGTTTTGTGGTTGTCGCAGCGATTTCGTCTGGCAAATAAGCCTTTTTGGAGACTGGAAAAAATCTTCTCAAGCGCGATCGCGTTAAGCTTCAGCGGTTGAGCTGAGCGAACTGCTACCTCTGAGAGCTTCTATGAAAAGACTGGCGAATAGGGCTACTTGGATGCGATCGCCCAAGTGAAGCCGATTGAGAATACTTCAGGACTTACGCAAATCAACCGAAATTTGCCCCCCAACCCCCAATACTGGGGGAGCTAGAGATCAAAGTCCCCCAGTATTGGGGGATTTAGGGGGCAGGTGCGTAAGTCCTATACTTGTAATATTGTTCTAACAGTTCGTTCGGAAATGTAGAGTTCCTGAGCGAGTTCACGATTGCTTAAACTAACTGCAATCAATAGTGCTGATTTAGCATGGAACAAAGTACCAGCGCGATCAGGATGAAGATACCCAGTTGGATAGGATAAAAGTCATGGAGGCAGTTTCAGGTGTTAGGTTTCAGATTGAAGCCACCCGAAACCTGAAACCCGAAACCTGAATCTCATACTTCACACCTGCTCTCAAACCTTGAACAACTATGGCAAAAGTATACGATCGCATTTCCGATGAGTTGCAAGACTTTATCCGTCAGCAAAACCTGTTTTTTGTGGCAACGGCTCCGGTCAGTGCTGCTGGGCATATTAACCTGTCGCCTAAAGGATTAGATAGTTTTCGGATCTTGTCACCGAATCGAGTTGCCTATCTCGATTTGACCGGTAGCGGCAACGAAACATCAGCGCACCTGCTCGAAAACGGACGAATCACGCTGATGTTTTGCGCTTTTCAGGAGCCGCCCCTGATTTTGCGGCTCTATGGTCAAGGACGTGTAGTTTTGCCCCACAACCAAGATTGGCAGGCACTTTACTCGCTGTTTTCTCCTCTGCCCGGAGCGCGTCAAATTATTGTGGTGGAGGTTGACCAGGTGCAAACGTCTTGTGGGTTCGGGGTGCCGCTGTATGAACTTCAAGATCAGCGATCGCTGCTACTAGACTGGGCAACGAAAAAGGGGGAAGCCGGGTTGCAAGACTATCGCCAGCAAAAAAATTCTGTTAGCCTGGATGGGTTGCCCACTCCCCTTGCCAGTCAGGGCGTTGATTAGATTGATGGCATATCCCAACGCAATAAGTGGAGACTTGTGCGAACAATCCAGAGAACCGAATAATTGAAACCAAGATGAGAATACTGGTGAATTGCTGAAGCGCGATCGCCTTTCTAAGCGCTGGTGTGAAACAGGATGACATCGCCTTCTTTGACAATGTATTCTTTCCCCTCACTGCGAACCAATCCTTTTTCCTTCGCCGCTGGCTTAGAACCCGCAGCCACCAGATCATCGTAGGCAACGGTTTCAGCGCGGATGAAGCAGCGTTCAAAATCGGTGTGGATCACGCCAGCGGCTTGGGGCGCAACCATACCCGCGCTAATAGTCCAGGCACGAGTTTCTTTGGGTCCCACGGTGAAGTAGGTGCGAAGACCCAGCAGGTCATAGGTGGCGCGAATCAGAGATTTCAGTCCACCTTCTTGTACTCCCAAGGATTCTAGAAAATCGGCGCGCTCGTCTTCTGGCAGTTCCACCAATTCCGATTCCACCTGAGCGGACACGATCACGACTTGAGCATTTTCTTTGGCAGCGAGTTCTTTTACCTGTTCGACCCAAGCGTTGCCCGTTGCCAGGTCATCTTCCGAGACATTGGCAGCGTAGATCACAGGCTTTTGGGTGAGCAATCCTAACGCTTTGACGGCGATCGCTTCTTCTTCGGTAAGGCTGACTTGACGAGCGGGTCTGCCATCGTTTAGCACGGGCATTAACTTTTCTAGAGCATCCACTTCAATCTGAAGTTCTTTGTTGCCACGGGCTTGTTTTTTGGCGCGATCGAGCCTTTTTTCAATCTGCCCCAAATCTGCTAGCGCCAGTTCCAGGTTGATGATTTCAATATCGCGGATCGGATCGATGGAGCCAGAAACGTGAATGATGTCATCGTCTTCAAAGCAGCGCACCACATGGGCGATCGCGTCCACTTCGCGAATATTCGCCAAAAACTGATTGCCCAATCCTTCACCCTTGCTGGCACCTTTGACCAGTCCGGCAATATCGACGAACTCGACCCGCGTGGGGATAATCTCGGCAGAGGCAGCGATTTTTGCCAGGATGGTTAGGCGTTCATCGGGCACTGCGACGATGCCCACGTTGGGTTCGATCGTGCAAAACGGAAAGTTGGCAGCTTGCGCCTTGGCATTGGCAACCAGGGCATTAAATAGAGTGGATTTTCCAACGTTTGGCAACCCAACAATCCCGGCTTGAAGCATAACTCACCTAAGCGATCGCGCTAGTAGAACAGCCTTTAATTGTATCGGTTTGTGACAGGCGTTGGAGAATAGAAAAAACGCAAACTCTTGTCACAAATGAGCCGATTTTTTCTTAAACCAACGTTAAGCTAGTTGCCATCGTCCACGGAAAGGGTTCTTCCGATGCTTAATCTCCTCAGATCACCAGTCGTTTGCATTGGGTTGCTCACTGCGCCTAGTTTGGCGATCGCGCCCCGGCTCATGGCTCAACCTGCTAGCGTCCCAATTCAAATCTCCTACAGCAAATTGGATGTCAACGCTATAGATTTGTACTATTCTGATTCAGATGAACCAGTAGAGTCATCTGATTTGGAAGAAGCTGTAGACTTAGACACCGCCAGCGAGGAATCATCTGACGAGACAACGAGTTTGCAATAGTGTTCCATCAGGGCGTTTGGTAATAGGCGATCGCGATGAGTCAGTCTCACTCTCAAGCAGAGATGCCGTTAGTTGATGCGCTGCGTCAATGCGCCGATCTGCTCAACGCCCCATTTTATACACCAGGACACAAGTGTGGACACAGCATTGCAGCGCCCTTGAAAGATTTGCTAGGGGAACAGGTTTTTCGGGCAGATTTGCCAGAACTACCCGAACTAGACAATTTATTTGCGCCCGAAAGCGTGATTCTGGCAGCGCAGGAGCTAGCAGCGGCTGCATTTGGAGCCGATCGCACTTGGTTTTTGGCGAATGGTTCCACTAGCGGCGTAATTGCGGCGATTTTGGCGACCTGCAATCCAGGAGACTCGATCATCTTGCCGCGCACAGTGCATCAGTCTGCTATTTCGGGGCTGATTTTGTCGGGCGCGGTGCCTGTGTTTATCAATCCCGATTACGATGCGGCGCTGGATATTGCTCACTGCATTACGCCCGAAGCGGTGAAGCTTGCCTTAGCCAACCAGCCCAATGCAAAAGCCGTGCTGATGGTGTCGCCGACTTATTATGGTGCCTGTGGAGATGTGAGCGCGATCGCCCAGATTGCCCATAACCACCGCATTCCCCTGATCGTTGATGAAGCCCACGGTGCCCACTTTGCCTTTCATCCCGCTCTGCCGACCTCAGCATTGCAAGCGGGTGCCGATGTCGCAGTCCAGTCTACCCACAAAACCCTATCTGCCTTGACCCAGGCGGCAATGGTTCACGTTCAGGGCGATTTAATTGATCGCGATCGCCTCTCCAAATCTCTCGCCTTGGTGCAATCCACCAGTCCCAGCTATTTATTACTGGCTTCCCTGGATGCGGCTCGGTGGCAACTGGCAACTCAGGGAGAAGAACTGATGACCCAAACCTTATATCTGGCGGAGAAAGCGCGATCGCGGATTAACCAGATTCCTAAACTGACAACGTTGAGCCACCACCACGCCAACACACCCGGATTTGTTGATTTAGACTCCACTCGCCTCACCGTTACCGTCTCTGGTTTGGGCATCGATGGCTTCACCGCTGACGACATTCTCAACACAAAACTGGGCGTAACCGCCGAGTTTCCCTCTTTGCAACATCTGACTTTCATCATTAGCCTGGGCAACACAGCGGCAGATATTGAGCAGTTAATCAACGCTTTTGAACAGCTAGCAGAGCAGGAGTACGGAGTGTGGAGTGCGGAGTGCGGAGTGCGGAGTACAAAATTTCTTTCCCCTGTTCCCTATTCCCTACCTTCCCTTTCTCCTCGTGAGGCGTTTTTTGCTGCCACAGAAACGGTAGCGATCGCCGATGCCATCAACCGCATCAGCGCTGAACTTGTCTGTCCTTATCCACCCGGCATCCCTGTGTTGATTCCTGGAGAAGTGGTGACGGACAGTGCGATCGCTTATTTACAACAGATCCTTGCATCCGGCGGCATTGTTAGCGGCTGCTCTGATCCTAATTTTGTCACCTTAAAAGTCGTTAAAGCTTAGTCTTTTGCGTCACTATCCCAATCATCCATCGGAATCACGGTTTCATCAAAGTTTTGGGGTCGTGCTTGTTCTAATTCTTGTTGGCGCAACTGATAAGTGGCGTGAATTTTGGGACCAAACATAATTTCATCGTGATCGCTCAGGTCGCAGGCTTGCACTTTTCGCCCGTTGACTAGCAGACCGTTAGAACTTGGTTTCCCCTTGGGGGTGCCATCCACAATCCGGTAGTGATACTCATCATCATCACCAGGAAGCTGCACTAAAGTTGCATGACGGCGCGAAACAAACTCAGAAGCCAGACGAATATCGCAGTTCGGATCTCTGCCAATTGAATAGAGCGGCGCATCAAGAATATGCTCTTTGCGTCCCTGATCGTCTTCAACAATTAACACATGCTTAGCGTCTAAGACCATTATTTAGAAGGCAACTTTAATGAAATGAGAGTATCTTACTATTCACAGCCAAATGGCAATTGCCCGGATTTCTACCCAAATCAACTAGAACACCTTCGTTTGCAGAAGGGTGAGTGTAAGGTGTAAGAAGTTGGGTCAGCCAGCTTTACGTAGCTTAACACCTGCAACCTTGTCTCATGCTTTCTTCCTCATGGTCATACGTTACTCCAGGAATTCCAGATGAGATGTTTGAGCGTCTGCCCGGAATTCCCATGACTCCCCGCGAAATTCGGCTCTTGCTCCTATCTTACCTACGATTAGAGTCAAATTCGGTGCTGTGGGATATTGGCGCAGGCACTGGCACTATTTCTGTAGAAGCGGGATTGCTCTGTTCAAAGGGGCATGTGATTGCGATCGAGCGAGATGAGGAAGTTGCCAGCTTAATTCGGCGTAATTGCGATCGCTTTGGGGTGACCAACGTTGAAGTGATTGAAGGCATTGCCCCAGACTGCCTCAAAGAGTTGGCGCGATCGCCCCAGCGGGTGTGCATTGGGGGTGGGCGATCGCTCAAAGCGATTCTAATGGAAGTTTGGCAGCATCTCCCCGCTACCGGGCGCGTGGTTGCCATCGCCGCCAGTTTGGAGGGGCTGTACCAAGTATCGGAAACCTATGCCGAGCTACAGGTTCGCAATGTGGAAGTGGTGCAGCTAGCGGTGAACCGATTAGAAAAGCGTGGGATTAGCCAGGTCTTTGCGGCAACTGACCCAATCTTTGTCCTCAGCGGGGAAAAACTGTAGCCAGCATAAACGAACGGTGTTAGGTTTCAGGCGCTAGGTTTCAGATATTAGGGTGCGTCTTTATGCAAGCGAGAAAGGCTGTAATTTCTTCCTATCTTTTTTTCAACTAAATTCGTTACTTTAAGAGTATTTGGTTGGTCTTTTGAAGCAATGTCCAATTTAGGTAAAACTAAATCGGTTAAAGTATTTCAAAGGCTTCTTAACCTTCTTTAACTTGTAGTTAATCTCTGCTAAAACCTGTGTCTGGGTCTTCTTCACCTCCAACAATTTCTATGCCGTGGTCTCGTATTTTGAGTGGAGCGATCGCCATTGCGATCGCTCTTGGAATGATTTTGCTGGGAGGTTGGTATTTCACCCTAGGTTTTGGCATCATCATCTATTTGGGGCAGCTCGAATATTTTCAGCTTGCTCGGTCAAAAGGGATGGCTCCTGCTGCTAAAACGACGCTGGTAGTCAGTCAAGCGCTATTGATTATTTCCAATCTTTCGCCTGCGTATGCCGATGCGGTGTTTCCGGTGGCAGGCACCTTTATCTGCTTTTACCTACTATTTCAGCCGAAATTTGCCACGATCGCCGATATCTCCGCCTCGATCATGGGCTTATTTTATGGCGGGTATTTGCCCAGCTATTGGGTGCGGCTGCGATCGCTGGGGCAAGTGGAGGCAAGCAACCTTCCTTTAGACGGCTTTTGGACTAATGATTGGACGAACCTACACGCCCTGCCCCAAGGGTTAACTTCTACCTTGTTAGCCTTTAGCTGCATCTGGGCAGCCGACATTGGCGCTTACATTTTTGGTAAAGCATTTGGGCGCACTCGCTTGTCTGATATTAGCCCCAAAAAAACGGTAGAAGGCGCAGTGTTTGGCGTGGCTGGCAGTGTGGCAGTTGCGATCGCTGGCTCCTGGTATCTGGACTGGTCAGGTTGGCCCATCACCGGAGCAGCCCTCGGCTTGTTGATCGGCATCGCTAGCCTGTTGGGCGACCTCACCGAATCGATGATGAAACGAGATGCTGGCGTGAAAGACTCCGGGCAACTGATTCCAGGACACGGCGGCATTCTCGATCGCGCCGATAGCTACGTCTTCACCGCACCCTTGGTCTACTACTTCGTCACCCTGCTTCTGCCCCTCCTGCCCTAATCCCTAGCCCCAGCCGCCTCTCCATTCAATTAAGAACTCAAAACTCAAAACTCAAAACTCAAAACTCCCTATCCCCTCTCCTCCATGTCTCTCATCACCGTTTTGCCAGAAGGACTCTACTGCGAACAGGGCGGCTTTTTTATTGATCCCTGGAAACCGGTAGACACCGCGCTGATTACCCATGCCCATTCGGATCACGCTCGTTCGGGTTCCAATCAGTATTTTGCTACCCAAATTTCGCAAGGCATTTTGAAGAAGCGATTAGGTGAGCAGACTAATTTGCAAGGTGTGGAATATGGCGATCGCGTCAAGCTTGGCAATACCTGGGTTTCCTTTCATAGCGCCGGACACGTGCTGGGGTCTGCCCAAATTCGAGTAGAGTGCGGCGATGAAGTCTGGGTCATATCGGGGGACTATAAGCGCTGTGCCGATCCAACCTGTGATGAGTTTGAGGTGGTTCCTTGCGATACCTTCATCACCGAAGCCACCTTTGGGTTGCCGATTTATCGCTGGAATACGGGTGAGGAAACCTGCCGCCAAGTGTATGAGTGGTGGATGGGCGATCGCGATCGCCCGACCCTCTTGTTTTGCTACTCCTTTGGCAAAGCCCAGAGAGTGTTGGCAGAACTGCGAAAATTCACCGATCAGCCTGTCTATGTGCATGGTGCGGTTCATGTGCTAACTGAAATCTATCGGCAGGTCGGCGTGGAAATGGTGCCCACAATTCCGGTTTCAGAAATGCCGCGTGACTATAAATTCAAGGGCGATCTAATCCTGGCACCGCCCTCTGGTCACCGATCAACTTGGATGAAACGCTTTCAGCAGCCCCAAACTGCGTTTGCCTCTGGATGGATGGCAGTTCGGGGTGCCCGTCGTCGTCGGGGCTATGAGCGCGGCTTTGTGCTATCTGATCACGCAGACTGGAACGGCTTAGTGAATACCGTATTGCAAACCGGCGCAAAAACGGTCTACGTCACCCATGGTCAAAGCGATGTGCTGTCTCGCTACCTGTCAGAAGTTCATCACTTGAATGCCCTACCGTTGAAAACACTATTTGAAGGCGAGGCAGATATTTAGGCAAACGCTTTAAGATAGAGATTGCTGCTATGCGATCGCCAATTTCCATGTCTTTACCTTC
>JBBSCL010000102.1:0-8553 GCA_038250345.1 Leptolyngbyales cyanobacterium | reverse complement strand
GTCCAGCGGGTGCCACCTCCAACCCGACGACTTGGCACTCCAGCGCCTCCAGCAAAAGATGGCTCAACCGCTGAAAAGAATATGGCTAATAAGGACAACCCAAGAGTAAGATAACGCATAGATTTAGTAGATGCAGGATTAAATATCTGTCGTGTCTAGGATGTCAATAATCTTAAGGTCTATGCCAGCGTTAAATCACCGAACTCAAATCTTACAAATCTCAACAACTCATCGGGATCACATCAACTAAGCCCGTAAAAGTACTAGATATTCTGCTCATATAGAAAATTTATAAAACGTAGCTTAAATTAATTTGTGATCATGAATACAAAACTTTTTGAGTGCTTAAATCGACTAAACTTTGAGTGGAGAAGGGTGCACTTAAAATATGAGTGATATTCGAGCAGAACTGACTGCAACGCTTGATGAGGCAGAATGGGATTGGCTAGCTCCTCATGCGCGTCGTGATGTCTTAATTTTGGTGGCTTTAGGGCTTGATTTAGTAGAGGTAGGCATCGCGATCGCAACAGACGATGCCCCCTGTATCCAGGGTTGGATTGATCGGGCGCTCATCCAAAAGCCTTCCCCCGCGCAGCTAAGCGTTTGGAATCAAAATCAATCTAAGCGGTTTCAAGCTTTAATCGTGCAACCCTATGTGTTAGTTCAAGAAGCTACATGATCGCACCAGACAGTTTTGACGACGACTAATTGAAGCTCAGAGTTTTCGTCTTGATCAAACTGTAGTTTTCATCTGTGACTTTAATGAGAGCGAAAGCGTTGTTTAAGGGTCGAACCACTGTAGCCAGTGGTAACCCAAAGAATTGCTCTGCCGCCATCGCGAACTGCTTTTTGCCAGGGTTCAGCAGCTTGATCAGAGCGCACGGCGATTGGTCTAATATAAATTCCTCGACTTCCAAAAACAATTTCGCCGATCGCTCTAGCACGGCGCATGTGATAGTCGGAAGTGATTAAATAAACACTGTGAATTCCTTTTGCCTTGAGTTCATCTACAAGGGTTGTGAAGTTTGTCACGGTGTCAACCGCTTCTCGATCAATATGGACTTGTTTGAGATTAATCCCTGCATCCGAAAAAACGCCATAGGTATACTCAGGATTGCTTCCACCCGAAACCCATACGGGCAAATTAGGATGCTGCTGGGCAAATTCTGCGGCGAAATCTTCTCGCCCGGTTGCTCCTCCTAAAACAAAAATGGCTTGTGGTGCAACAAAATAGTTATTGATCTCTCGATAACCGATCCACAAAATGGGTAGAAGGATGATTAACCAAAGCAATTGCTTTTTGAATGAGTAGCGCACTTTTTTGGGCGATCGCTTTTTTAAAGGGAATGCGCCCCGCACTCTCTGATGAGGTTTCAATCGCATGGAAGGAACAGGGAGTAGGAACTATCGGGGAGAAGGACGCTGAGTTCTAGGATTTTTTTCTTGGATTTGTGCCAAGGTTGCTCGAATTTGAGGTGTTTCAAGTAACTTCCGAGTATCTGTGAGCAACCGTTCGCCCCACAAATTTTCTTTAAGAAACTTTATGTCAGCATAGCGGCTATCTAACCGCATTGCTGAATCTCCCAGGGACAATCCCTGATCGCGCTTACCCTTGGCATAAAGAGCGGCTGCGATCGCTAATCGAGGTTCTGCTGCTTTTGGATCTAAATCTGCGGCTTTTTGCCACTGTTTTAACGCTTCTTCCCCATTGCCTACTTCGTATTTAATCAGACCAATATTATTGATAGCGGGCCAAAAGTTTTTATCTTGGGCAACGGCTTGCTCATATTGAGCGATCGCCTCAGGAAACCGCTTCAACATCAAATAGGCATTACCCAAATCAAATAACGCACCCGGAACCTTGGGCTTAACCTTGAGTCCCTCTTTTAAGTAATCTACCGCAGTCAAATAGTTTCCCTTTTGGAAATAAGCAGACCCCAGAGCAAATAAAACCGCCGAATTTTTACCGCTTCCGTTCAACGATTGAGATTTTTTGAGCGAAGCAATCCCCTGATCTAAATCATTCGTTTGCAGATAAAGCCCACCTAACAAAGACCATACTTCAGGGCTTTTGGGAGCCAACTGCGTCGCCAGCTTTGCTCGCTGTAGGGCAAGCTCATATTGTTGAAACTGTGCTAGCTGAGATGATTCCTGTGCTAACCCAAGCCCCTGCTGCTCTAACTTGGTGCTATCTAAGCGTAGTGTATGAGGAATCAAGGCTTGGGCAGATCCAGGTTGAGCAGATCCCCATAGCCCGATAGTAATTAATAGCAGAAGAAAAAATATTCGGTTCGGCACGGCACAGCCTTTAGAAAAATGCAATGGGTTGAGGGATATCTTGATTGATTTGATCAGCATTGTGGCTTAATTTTAGGCGATTCTGAGGAAAAAGCGAATGGGCTTAAGAAATTTAAGATCAATTCCCATTTCTGACCCAAAACATTTATGCTAGAAACCTCAAAATATACCGATTAAGAATTAATATGAATCGCTTTACGGTCGAAGTAATTGCTCAAACTCCCAATCCGCAGCAGGTGATTTATGCTGCCATGCATCAAGATTATGCAGAGGAATTTGTTTGGGATGAACGCGATCGCTTTCCTGATGAAACAAAATGCGGGGAAGTCATTGTCAAGCAACTACTCGCAGGCAATCGTGGGCATTACGGTCCTTTAGAGCATCCTCAACTCGTTCTGAACTGCGGCTGGTTTCCCCACAGCACCATGCAGCAAATCCGCACACACCGCGTCGGCATCTCCTTCGATGTCCAATCATTTCGTTATACCGGACAGCGCATTTTGGATGTAGTCGAAGGTAAACGCGAGATGGAAGATGTGTTTTATCTGCGTCCTCTGGGAGCTTATTCCGACCGTCAAGGAAAGCATTATGAATATACCGAAGCGCTACGGCAGCAGGATGTAGAGTGGTGCTTACAGGCTTGCGATCGCTATTATGAGCGAATCAATCAAGGATTTTCTGAAGAACATGCTCGCGGATTGATCCCGTTTGATGTGCGGCAGCATTGGATCATGTCTGCAAATGTGCGATCGCTGATGCATTTGCTAGATTTACGATGGAAGTCGGATGCTCAGCTTGAAGCGCAAAAATTATGCGAAACTATCTTTCCTCATTTTGAAGCTTGGGTGCCCGCGATCGCCCAATGGTATACCGCCAACCGCATGAAGAAAGCTCGCCTAGCTCCATAAACCTGATTAAGACTGTCTATGCTTTAGTTAGCCACTCTGCCCCAATTTATGCAACTTGCGCCGCTCTACCCATTGATCCATCAGTTTCTCAAGCCGCTTTTTCCTAGCTGTCTTTGGGCGGGGGATCAGCAAGTACCCGCGATCGCACTCACCTTCGATGATGGACCTCATCCTCACTACACGCCTCAATTGCTGAAGGTTTTGGATCGTCATGGAATTCCAGCCAGTTTCTTTTTGTTAGGCATCGGTGTGAGTCGGGCACCTGCGATCGCTGACTCAATTTATCAAGCCAAACATTGGTTAGGTCTACATGGTTTTGACCATCGCTCTTTCACGGCGCTTTCCTCGGTTGAACTGAAGCAAACTTTAGAGCAAACCCAAGCGGAAATTATCAAAGCTTGCCACCTTCCATTAAATGCTGTTCGGGATGTTCGTCCGCCAAACGGTTTGTTTTCGCCTAAAACTTTGGATTTGCTACAGAAATGGAACTATCGCCCCGTAATGTGGAGCGTTGTTCCTGAGGATTGGGTAAATCCTGGCGTTTCTACAGTAGTCGATCGCATTTTGCAACAGGTTACAAATGGATCAATTATTGTTTTGCATGATGGCTATAGCGGTGGCGTAGATGTTGCGGAAGTGGTTGATCGGTTGATTCCGCTTCTACTCCACCAAGGCTACTACTTTGTCACCATTGATCAGCTATGGCAGCAAGAAAATGCTTCTAAGGTAAAGCAGTGAGTTGACCATCGCCACTATTGAGAAATCTCCGGCTCAACCCCTAGTTCTGGTCAAGGGCGCGTTTTTATCTTCAAGTTTTGGTTTGCTGATAGCGATCGCAGCTTCATCACCTTCACTGCAAATTTGTTCAAAAAGCAGAATTTGTAGTGATCTGCTCCAACACAAACTGGCGGCTTTAGGGAAGTGTTTGAGGTAATTTTGTCAAAGAGTCAATTCTTAGCCCGTTAATGCCTACAGGATGCCTGAAAAGTACCAGGGTTGTCATGCTGTTCGTGAACCGTCTCCAAAGGAGAAACGGTATGAAATGGAGTGAAGCATCGCGCGCGATCGCTGAAACCCTACATCCGATCCTGCGGGAAGCTAGAGGATGACAATTTTATCTCTTAGCACATCCTCTAAGCTACAGCCGAAATTTTCACCTTAAAAACTAAGCCGTATCGTAAACAATCATGAACAAAACGTTTTGATTTCTTCAACTTTTATCGTGAGATTTATAGTTTTTACTTATATAAATTAAGTTTATCTGTGAGCCTAACTTAAAATATCGCGCCTTAAATTCATAGTGTTAATATCCAATCTACGCAGCAGCTAACCGATTAGATAATTTGCTACTTAATTCTTCTAAAGAAGCCAGAGCAAAGGTTTCAGGTTTTTTATATGGATATTTTTTAACTTCACTGAAATGACTGAGCAATTTAGGCTATTTCTAGGAACTGCTAAATTATTCTCATAAACTATTTTGAAATAGCGAACTAACTTAATATGGGTTCAGATCCTATTTCACAAGATCTGAGTTAATTTAACAGAGGGGGCTTGCACTTTTCCATTCTCGTCTACCATTAGAAATATTTTCAAATTGCAATCCTGGGTTACTTGGCATTGAGGCTCATCATCTTTTGAGTCATCACTTGCGGATGGTTTATCTAAACCCAGATATGGCAGTAGAAAATTTCAGAGGAGAAATTAGTGTGGCACTCAGCAGGATATTCGATTCATGTTCTACCTTGCTGTTAAGGTTTATGCCTTAGCGAGTTATGACTATGTTTCATAAAAGGCAGATAGCATTGTGAGAAGACCTGCGATCGAAACATCCTGAAAAGTCATCTTTCCACTATTGGTCAGATGATTCATCTGAAGTTTGAACCATGAAGTAAGGAGTATACTGTGTGTCTAACTAGCTTTTAGAGGCTAGCAGCACAGAGTTTTATCTTATTTGCAAATCCTTTTGTTGATGTTGGTTAAGCGACATTGACAATTTCCATTTGTTAGTTAAGGAGCATGAGGAACACGGCATGACCCAGGTCAATAACGTACTCGAAATCGAGTTGCTAGGTAGCGCTTCTGATGGTTTACCCGACAACGATTTAGCACTCTTCACTGAAGAAGAAGAAGAGGATGATTCAGATGATGGCGTAGCTGCCTCAGATGAAGATGGCAAGCCAGGTAAGGCTAAACCAGGTCGCCGCCGAGCGCAAGCAAAGAAAAAGCACTACACGGAAGACTCTATTCGCCTGTATTTGCAGGAAATTGGGCGCATTCGGTTATTGCGCGCTGATGAAGAAATTGAGTTAGCACGGAAGATTGCTGATTTGCTTGATTTGGAACGGATACGTGAAAGCTTGTCTCAGCAGTTAGAGCGCAGTCCTCAAAATTCTGAATGGGCAAATGCAGTAAACATGCCGCTGACTGCCTTTCTCCAGCGTCTCCACTTGGGGCGTAGGGCAAAAGACAAAATGGTTCAGTCAAACTTGCGATTAGTGGTCTCTATCGCAAAGAAGTACATGAATCGCGGGTTGTCTTTTCAAGATTTGATTCAAGAAGGTAGCTTGGGCTTGATTCGGGCGGCTGAAAAGTTTGACCACGAAAAAGGTTACAAGTTCTCGACTTATGCTACGTGGTGGATTCGGCAGGCAATTACAAGAGCGATCGCTGATCAATCTCGTACCATTCGTCTTCCTGTTCACCTCTACGAAACGATTTCTCGAATTAAGAAAACGACGAAGTTGCTCTCTCAAGAAATGGGTCGCAAGCCCACTGAAGAAGAAATCGCAACTCGGATGGAAATGACCATTGAGAAATTGCGGTTTATTGCAAAATCTGCTCAGCTTCCTATTTCCTTAGAAACCCCAATTGGCAAAGAAGAGGATTCTCGCCTCGGTGACTTTATTGAATCGGATGGAGAAACGCCAGAAGACCAAGTTGCCAAGAATCTACTGCGAGAAGACTTGGAAAATGTGTTGGATACTCTTAGCCCTCGTGAACGCGATGTGTTGAGATTGCGCTACGGCTTGGACGATGGACGCATGAAAACGTTGGAAGAAATTGGTCAGATTTTTAACGTGACTCGTGAACGTATCCGCCAAATTGAAGCAAAAGCGCTTCGCAAGCTGCGTCATCCTAACCGAAATAGCGTTTTGAAAGAATACATTCGCTAAATTTTAGGGGATCGATTCGTTTTTAAAAGCTCAGCGATCGCATTGCTGAGCTTTTTTGTGCCGTTCAGTTACCTTCAAAGGCTCTATTCAACTAGGCAAGGGAGGACTCGGACAAAGAATCGATCTGATTGAGACATTTGTACTCTTTTCACTAAACTTCTGCTTGATTTGCTTAAACTGATGCTGAATTTGTCGAAACCCCTAGTAGAATAGCGTTCATATTTTTAGTTCGGCTTTGGGTAAACAACGAGGAATTGTAAAGATGCGGTTGTGGCAAGGAACATTAATAGCATTAGTTAGCTGGATAGGGATTGAAGGTGGACTTTTTGTGGGAGACCTTCCAGGGTTTGCTACATCTGAGCCAGTTCAAGTTGCCCAAAATAAACCTGCTAGTACTCAACCTGCCGGAGCTTCAGCAGCTTCGGCAGAGGCAGTGGTCACCCAAGGATTGCAATATATTCAGCAAGGAAAACTGAACGATGCGATCGCCGCATTTCGACGAGCCGCCCAACTCGATCCCCGCATGGCAGCCGCTCACTACAACTTGGGCTTAGCGCTGCGTCAGCAGGGACAACTGCAACCCGCTGCCAGTGCTTTTTATCAGGCAACTCAAGCGAACCCCCGATTTGCCCTTGCCTATGCAAACTTGGGTGCAGCCTTGCTAGAAGGGAGCAATGTCGGTCAGGCAAGAGATTATCTTAAACGGGCGATCGCCCTCGATCCGAAGCTAGGGTTAGCTCACTACAATCTGGGGTTAGCACTGGAGCAGCAGAAAGCTTATGACCAAGCCGCGATCGCTTTTAAAAGCGCAATTCAGCTTAGCCCCACTGCACCCGAACCGTCCTATCACCTTGGCTTAGTTTATCTACAGCAGCGTAAAGAGGCAGAAGCCCTAACCGCTTTTCAGCAGGCACTACGGGTCAATCCTAAATATGCCGAAGCTCATTACAATGTTGGCTCAATGCTATTTAAGCAGGGCAAATTGGACGAGGCTCTTAGTGCATTTCGTCGAGCAGCGGATGCTAACTCTAACTACGCCAACTCTTACTACGCGGCGGGGCTGGTTTTTATGAAGCAAGGCAAGTTTAAAGATGCTCAGGTCGTTCTTAAATACGCGAAGGATTTGTATGCCAAGCAAGGTAATTCTCAGTGGGCAAGCAAAGCCGATCAAAGCTTGCAAAAAGCCACAGTAGGACAAAACTAATGCGGCTCCTTAGCCAAATGAATCTAAATCTAAAGCCTTGGAGCCGCCTTCTTGAAGCTGAATCAGGATTTTGCCAAGCTGAACCCAAATTAACCAGGCGATGAGGATTGTCAGCGGTGAGGCGATCGCGTAGGCAAGGTTAGCAGGAAACCCAAAAATCTCCATCCCTGAAGACAGAAAGACGCACACTCCTGCGGCAATGCCTAGGAACGGGAGCAACAATTGCAGCCCTCTCAGGCTCTTCAAATCATGGCTAGAACGGCTTTTAGACCAGCTTTTAACAGACTGTTTCAAAACTGCGTCAAATGCGGCACCAGAGGCAAAGCTAGTCAACAAGCCAGCAATCAGTAGGAAGTACGGGGGTTCAGGAAAGCTATTCATTATGGGTTCATAACTCTTTACAGTCAACCATACACCCTCTTGGAGCTAATCGCTTATCCTTGGTTATTCTGTCCAGCCGCTGGGTGCCTCTCGGTTCATATTTTTATGGTGCCATTGTGAATCTAGAACACTGTCTTACAGACCTTTCAAAAGATGCTCTTGGATAGTCAAACTGCCAGAATCGTGGCAATTTTCTCTAAGAATTGTAATGGTTTAGATGTCGGTCTACAAAACACGTTTGTTAGGCTGTAGAGGCAAGATTTAGGAGATCTTTAGAGTGAGGCAGATTACCCAGCCTTTCTTAGCAAACAGCAAGTTTTGACCTTATTTTTAGTTATTAGCTTGCGCTATGAACAGTAGATAGGGCAATAGCAAAGCGCTGACTTATCATTTGGCAAAGCGGGATTCAGCCCGAATTGAATTCACAACTAAGAATGATTTAATTCAAAACAATCAAACTCATAATTGAATCAACTTCAGCCCTGTTGGAAAATTAGTTTTGAATTTTTGACCCCAACTGGGAACAATGAAGTAAAGTGTAGTGAATTTAACCCTGCTCTTAAGTTAGTTAGAGCGATTAGTATGTACG
>JBBSCL010000101.1:0-8660 GCA_038250345.1 Leptolyngbyales cyanobacterium | reverse complement strand
CTTGGGCAGATGTATTGAACCGCGCCAACTTGGGAATGGAAGTAATGCATGAGCGCAACGCTCACAACTTCCCTCTAGACTTGGCTGCTGGCGAAGCGACTCCAGTTGCTCTAGTGGCACCTGCAATCAACGGTTAGTCTTTTGACTCCACCAGTTGAATGATTTAAGCCCTCCCCGGAATGGGGAGGGCTTATTACTTTTAATAAATAAACTTGTTTGCTACTTTCTACTAAATTTATTAGTAATCTTGTAACATTCTCTTAAAGATAAGAAAATCCGACAATTTTTATTTGAAAGTTCTTTAAAAGCTGCGGAATACTTTTTGTATACGTATTACATCATGGGATAGCGAGTGATATTGAGAATCATCAGAATAGATGGATAAACGCAATAATCTAGTTGCTTACCTCAACCAACGCTTTCGCGTTTATTTGGAGAAGATTATGTTTAATAAGGGTAAAAGTAAAGTTACGACCTCGCTGACTTATCTGGCTCCAAATAGTGAATTTCAAGGAAATCTTCATGTGGATGGAGATCTTCGAGTGGATGGAATTGTTCATGGCACAGTGGATGTTAGTGGTGATATGGAAATTTCTGCATCAGGTCTTGTGGAAGGAGCCGAAGTCCGCGCTCGTAATTTGGTTGTGCATGGCATCATTAAAGCTAGGGTTGTAGCCCAAGGGCGGTTGACTCTTAGCCGTGCTGCTCGCTTGGAAGGCGATGTAGTTGCAAATTCTCTCGATATTGAGGCTGGTGCATCTTATGTGGGATATATCGAAACTGGAGATGCAAAGGTTTTGCCTGGAACTCAAAATAGACCTGAGTTGATGGCAAGTCGAGAATAGCCGATGCAGAAGGCTTGGAGCCGAAAAGCAAGTTAGTGTGCTAAGGGAAAAGCGCTATTTGTTTGGATGCGCCATGTAGATCGAAAGCTTTGATTAAATAGGCTGATGACGCTGATGCAAGTTTGGGGCGCTTTAGTTATTTTTGTTGTCTGTCCTTTATTGGGCGGGCTTCCACTGATTCGTGGGCTTACGACTATCTTTTTTGCAAAAGATTTAAGAACGCTGGGCACTGGCAATGTTAGCGTATCTGCCGCTTTTTACCATGGTGGGCGTTTTGCAGGGATATTGGCAGTTTGTTCGGAAGCTTTGAAGGGAATTGCTGCTGTTTTACTAGCAAGATTCTTTTTTCCTACTGATCAAGTGTGGGAAGTTATGGCATTGATTGCGCTTGTGATGGGGCGTTATTGGTTTAGTGGCGGTGCGGGAACAACCAATGTAGTCTGGGGCTATTTTGTTCATGATCCGGTTGTTGCGGGTCTTGTCTGTTTAGTGGGTGGCGTTGGATTTACGGTTTTGCGCGATCGCAAACAGGCTCAGTTTGGCGTTTTAGGTTTGTTGATTCTAGCCACTGTTTTATTGCGTCCAGAGCAGCCAGATTTAATTGTTGCTACGGCGTTTTTGGCATTCCTGCTGGGCTGGATTTATACCAAAATTCCTGATGATCTGAGTCTTAATTCACAGTCTGTGCAGGCTAGTTCTCGTGGTGCATTTAAGTTTTTTCAAGGAGATTCATTGAAAGATCCATTCCAACGCCGTGCCATCCGCTCTTTGGATGATTTTTTAGATGTCAATAAGTATGGGCAAAAAGCAGCAACACTGGCTCATCTTAAAAAATTGGGCTATCCAGTGCCCATGGGCTGGGTGTTGGCGGTAGGGGATGATCCGCAACCTTTAATTGAGGGATTAAATCCATCGCCTCAGTTTCCTTTGATTGTGCGATCGTCTGCGATCGGGGAGGATTCTGAGGGCGCGTCTGCGGCTGGGCAATATGAGAGTATTGCTGACATTACAAAACGTGAAGGGCTACAGCCTGCGATTAATCGTTGCTTTGAGTCTTATAACCGATCTACTGCTACCCAATATCGGCGAGATTTAGGGGTGCTGGAAAGTTCCATGGCGGTTCTAATTCAGCAGCAGATTTGCGGAGTCTTTTCAGGAGTCGCTTTTAGCCGCGATCCCATGCTTCAAAGTGGTGAAATGGTTGTAGTTGAAGCATTATCTGGCGGTGCAACTCAGGTCGTCTCTGGCAGATTAACGCCAGAAGCCTATCGCGTGTTTGTGGAAGATGGTGTGTTGCAGCGAAATGAAAAGTCAGCGATTCCTGTGGGGATCGTTTCACGAATCGGGCGATCGCCCACCCGTTCACAACTCTGGATCATGCCAGATGATTTGATTTTGGAAGTGGAGGGGGCTGGAGAAGTGCCGCCTCGGATTATTCAGCAGGTTGCCTACTGGGCAAGACAATTGGAAGCTTATTACCAGGGCATTCCTCAAGATATAGAGTGGAGCTATGATGGGCAAACTCTCTGGCTATTACAAACTCGTCCGATTACAACCCTGTTGCCTATTTGGACCCGGAAGATAGCCGCAGAAGTGATTCCGGGGTTGATTTGTCCGTTGACCTGGTCGATTAATCGTCCGTTGACCTGTGGCGTTTGGGGTAATCTGTTTACCCTGGTTTTGGGCAAGCGATCGTATGGCTTGAATTTTGATGAGACGGCGACACTACATTATTCTCGTGCTTATTTCAATGCATCTCTACTAGGGCAAATTTTCCGGCAAATGGGGCTGCCACCGGAAAGCTTGGAGTTTCTAACGAAAGGTGCCAAATTTAGCAAGCCGCCGTTGGTTTCCACGCTCAGAAATTCGATTGGACTGATGCGATTGTTAGGGCGTGAATTGAGTTTGGTGAAAGATTTTTCCCAGTGCGATCGCTTGCAAATAACTCCTGCTTTAATTGAATTCGCTCAGCAGCCTGCTGAAAACTTAACCGAGATTGAGTTGTTGAACCGAATCGACTCTACTCTAGAGTTGCTGAAATCAGCGACGTACTACAGTATTTTGGCTCCGCTCAGTGCTGCTTTACGAAAAGCATTATTTAAGGTGGATGATGTCAAGTTAGACAACAGTGCGACTCCAGAAATTGCAGCCCTGCGATCGCTACAAGCACTGGCTGATTCCGCTCGATCAATTCTGCCTAAACCGCTAGCCGAGGCTGCGTCCTGTTCCGCTACAGAATTGTTTGAAGCGCTGAATTCAACACCTGACGGGCAAATAATTCTTGCGAAATTTGACCAGTTACTAGAGCAATATGGCTACCTGAGTGAAGTAGGCACAGATATTGCAGTGCCCACTTGGAAGGAATCACCCACACCTATCCGTGAATTGTTTACTCAATTTTGCATTGCTCCAACCTCTGCACCCCCGGCACCTACTCAGCTTCAAGGGTTCGCGCACACGGTTCAGAGCCGGATGAATATCAAAGGTCGAGTCACTGAAATTTATAGTCGGTTGCTGGCTGAACTACGTTGGAGCTTTGTGGCGTTGGAGCAGCAATGGCTCAACACTGGACGGTTATTGCAACCGGGCGACATTTTTTATCTAGAAATTCAACAGATACGGCAATTGATTGAACCCAAAGAGCCGATGCTGGAGGTGAATATAAATGATTTAATTGCTCAGCGCCGATCGCAATTAGAGCGCGATCGCGCGTTGCCCTCTGTTCCTTTTTTGGTTTACGGCAATGCGCCTCCCGTGCCAACGCTCAGCAAAAGATCAACCGCTCGGCAACTTCAGGGAATTGGTGCTAGCGCTGGAATCGTCGAGGGACGGGTGAAAATCGTGATGACTTTAGAGGCAGTTTCCGATATTGGCAAAGATACGATTCTCGTGGTTCCTTACACTGATTCTGGCTGGGCACCTTTGTTAGCACGAGCGGGTGGTTTAATTGCTGAGGTTGGAGGGCGGCTCTCCCATGGGGCGATCGTGGCGCGAGAATATCGGATTCCTGCCGTGATGGATGTGCAGAATGCCACTCAACAATTGCAGAATGGGCAACTGATTCGCATAGATGGACAGCAGGGCACCATCGAAATTTTGCTGTAAGAAAACCTAGCGCACCTGAAAGGCTTCGCTAAATCGGCGAGTCACAGGCTCTACCAAGAAGGTGAGAATCGACTTTTTGCGTGTGACAATTTCTCCAGTTGCTGACATCCCTGGGGTAAGTTCTACTTTCTTGCCGTTGACATCGATCGCCTGCTGCTTCAACTTAATCCGCGTGGGAAAAACAGGTCCTTGAGATTGACCATTCTGATCCTTTTCAACGATCGCGTTGGGGCTGACCTTCATCACAGTGCCTTCCACAATGCCGAATTCTTGGAAAGGAAACGTTGCCATTTTCACCTTAACTGGTTGCCCCGCTTGAATAAATCCAATATCACGGTTCAAAACCTTGACTTCTAAAACGACTTCTTCTCCTTTAGGCAAAATTGAAAGTAATTCTTCACCCTGCTGCACGGGTCCTCTGGTTGCCTTGACCGAATAAACCGTACCGTCAAAGGGCGCAGTGATCTTCGACAACTCTCGTTGTTTTCTAGATTGGTCTAGTTGCCCCTTCGTAGAAGCAATCTCTTCTTTGCGCTTGGTCAGCGTTGTGAGAATTTCGCTTTGGCGCTGAGAGGCAAGTCCATTGGCTTTACTTTTCGCCGCTTGATAGCCTTGCTCTGACTGACGAATGCGATCTAGCTGTCCTGCGAGTTCTTTTTGAGTTGAAACGACTTTATCTTGTGCAGAAACAACTTTGTCTTCCGCATTGGTGACGTTATCTTTCGCCCGAATATATTCCAGTCGAGGAACTGCTTTATCCGTCAGCAAAGTTCGTAAACCTCTTTCTTGCTCCTGCGCGTTTTCTAAATTCTTTCCGGCGTTTCTAAGATTTTCTTGAGCGTTGACCAAATTTTCTTCCAGTCTAGAAAGGCGGGTTCTGGCTTCCCCGATCGCGGCAGTTTGCTGATTAGCCTCGGCTTCAGCGCCTGCTTTCTGTTCATCAAACGCTTTAAGCCGAGCGTTCAAAAATTCATCTTGAATGGCAGTTCCAGTTCGCCCATTTCCCGATCGCTCCGCTTCTAGGCGATTGAGATCGTCTTGGATCAGCTTGGAAGTTTTTTCGAGGCGGGCAATATCGGCATCAATGACTTTCGTTTTTTCAGGCTCAACGGCTAGCAAAATATCGCCTTTTTTAACACTCTTGCCTTCTTTGACATAAACCTGTTGAATCGAACCGCTTCCTAGCGATCGCACGGGTCTCACTTGGGCAGAAGGAATCAACTCACCTTGTGCTACAGCCACTTCATCAACTTTGCTGAAATATGCCCAAGCGATAGTTCCAAAAACCATCACGCTAATGGTGATTGCTAGCAAACGAGTGTAGAGCGGAGGTAATTCCTGAACCGCTTTGCCCAACTCATAAGTCAATGACTCATCTGGGTTTGCTAATTGCTGCCGAACTTGTCGAGATTGAGCGGGGTTAGATGATAGGGATACTTTCATGGAGCGCTACGATCACAACGATAAAAATGTGCCATTACCAGAGTAACTAATCTTTCTTTAGAGATACGTAAATTAAGCGTGATCAGGCTTTAATTATTACAAATACTTAATGTTTGTTTGAAGATTTTCTTTCCAATTCCATTCAACTAGGCGTTAGGAACAGGATTTTTAGAGTCCTTTTCCTCACAGAATCGCTGAGAAGTCAGGGTCATGCTGTTGGTGAAGCGGTGCAAAGCACTACGGCATGAAATGAAGTGAAGCATCTCGCCAGATCGCTGGAAACCCTAGATTCTTGCGCTTCGCTTAACTCAGTAGGACAATGTGCTTCTTAAGCCATCCTCTTAAAGAGAAGGCTTCCGAGCCATAGCTGACTTACCACAGAGTGGGTAGATCATCCTCACATTTTGCAACGCCAATAATCATTAGCTGATTGATGATATTTATTAATTTCTTACTACCTGGTAATTACGGTGTTTCAAATTCTCAAACCAATTATCGAAGCAATTCAGCCAATTCTGGTGCCATTCTGTTTTTTTACAGCTTGGCTTATTGTTTTGTTAATAGGTTGGAATCTGTGGACGGCAGTTAGAGATGCGGCGCTAATAACGCGAAAAATGCATCGAATTCCTTGCTCAAACTGTCTTTTTTTTACGAGTAATTATCAGCTCAAATGTACGGTACATCCATCTAAAGCGCTAACCGAAGAGGCAATTAACTGCCCGGATTTTGACCCCTTGCGATCGATTTATTAGATTATTCTTTTTGCTGCCTCATCATTGCGGCTGTAAGCGGCTAATAATTCTTTAAGACATATATTGGCTTAGCGAAACAAATATTAAAAAATACAGCGATCGCTTTCTGTTATGAAACGCGATCGCTGCAATTAGATATGACCCATTGATTTGAGCAGCAGTTATTCGGGGTTAGTGTCTGGAAAGCGATTGTTAGGGATTTGTTCCGCTTCGGGGCAATCATCAGAAACAAGCGGCTCTATATCTCCTTTCGGCACCGATGCCAATTTTTGGGTAACAGCGCCAATGCTTTCTAGCCGCACCATTTCTTCCCAAGAACAATTCTCATCTTCTTCATCAGTTTCATAGCGCAGAGTCACCAAATCCCCTTCGATATCTAGGATGCGGGCTCGTTCTATCCAGCGCTGCTGATCTCGCAAGAAAATCCAGACTTCACGACCATCACAACAGAGCTGATAGATCTTGCGATGTAGCATGGTTGCTTCTCCTGAACACTTAGTTATCAATATTTCACAGACGAGCAGAAAACTTTCTGGTTAAAAACCATTTTTTTGATTTGCCTGTAGGTGGCAATCGGAGGCGATCTCACACTACACTTCAAACTTAAGCAGATATCATATGCAACTCCTGCTTAAAATCTGATCTGTGAAAAATGCGTTTAATTCCCAAAAAAATTGTCGAAAGTCTGAACACCAATCTGTAGCGTTCCTAGAGGCGTTGAGAATTTTAAGGCGTTTTCGGAAGAAAAGCAGCGTTAAAATCATTACTTGTGACAAGGCAAATACATTGGTAGAAACGTTTTGGTTGGTAGGCAAGAGCAAACCTTTATCGAGAGGTAATTTGGTACTGAAGCTTTGGCTAAACATCCATTAGGTAAATGAGGCATAAATGACTCAACACCCGATGGACATTATTTTGATGACCCACTATCCAGCAATTAAACGAACCTTGACAGTATTTGCCAATCTGACCATCTTAAGTATCAGATTGTACCAACTATTCTAGCCTTTGTTAAGTGAACTCGTACGCATTCAACTCCTTAGAAAAATGTCAGCTTATTAAGCGGTTTGTCTTTAATTGACCATTTAAGACCCTATAATAATCGGCAAAATCCGACTTTGCTCATAATATAGAAGGCTAAATATAAGAATTAATAATGTAAGGATTGAAAAGTAATGTTGTTGCATCTAAGCACCTGGACAGAAGTTGAAGCCTATCTAGCGCAGTCGGCGGGGATTATTATTCCGATTGGCTCGACTGAACAGCATGGACCCACTGGATTAATCGGTACTGATGCGATTTGTGCGGAGGCGATCGCTCGTGGGGTGGGAGAAGCGACCCAAGCGATCGTGGCTCCTACGATGAATGTGGGCATGGCGCTCCATCACACGGCTTTTCCTGGCAGCATCAGCCTTCGTCCTAGCACATTGATTTTGGTCATTCGAGACATAATCACCAGCTTGGCGAAAGTAGGTTTTACCCGATTTTTCTTTATCAATGGGCATGGCGGTAATGTGGCAACTTTAAAGGCTGCTTTTGCTGAAACCTATGTCACGTTGGCTGATTTGAACGTAGCGAACGCCGATCAGGTACGCTGTCAGGTCAGCAATTGGTATATGTGCGGTTCTGTTTACAGTTTGGCAAAACGACTGTATGGCGATCAAGAAGGCTCCCATGCAACCCCTAGCGAAGTGGCTTTAACGCAATACATCTACCCAGAAGCGATTAAGCAGGCTACTCTAGACCCAGACGTTTCTAAAGACCACCGAATTTATGGAGCCGCAGATTTTCGCCGTCGCTATCCTGATGGTCGCATGGGTTCTAACCCAGCTTTGGCAACTCCCGAACATGGCAAACAGCTTTATGACTTAGCGGTAAAAGAATTAAGCAATGGCTATCTAGAGTTTTTGGGAGCAGAATAGGGCGAAAGTATAACCGCTAGTTTAGTTCCTATATGAACTATATGCACGCCTGAAAGAATCCTTGGAAATCATAACCAAGTTTCCTTAATTGCCAGACGTGGAATATGTAGGCTTTGATACCAGCGAGGAATATATTCAGGCGGCTCAAGCGCAATATGGCGATCGCGTAACATTCTATCGCAATCGGGTTAGTGCCGAAACGTTAACCTATCCTGGCTATTTTGACCTTGTTTTAGCAATTGGGGTTTTACATCATCTTAGCGATATGGAAGCATTGCAACTCTGTCAATTAGCCCAAGCAGCGCTTAAGCCAAAAGGTCGGTTTATTACATTAGATGGCTGTTATCTACCAGGACAATCCCCGATTGCCCACCATTTGTTGAAGCGCGATCGCGGGCAAAATGTTCGCGATCAGGCTGGTTACACAAAAATTGTTTCTCAGGTATTCTCAAAGGATGTCGTTGCTAGTATCCGTCATGACTTGCTACGCATTCCTTACACCCACATTATTTTAGAATGCACCAAGTAATTCCCTTTAATCGCCCCCCCATTGTTGGGGATGAAATCCTGTTTATCCAGCAGGTGCTTGAGAG
>JBBSCL010000100.1:0-8733 GCA_038250345.1 Leptolyngbyales cyanobacterium | reverse complement strand
GTGCGATCGGTGTTTGTCGGACAAAACTTCTGATTGCCCTTTTAGCCACCTTTGGGAGTTTTGATTATGGGTTTATTTGATGATTTCGGTCAGTTTTTAGAATTGCGTCTGGAAGAGTTTCTGCGCGATAATCCGCATCTAGAACTGATGGTGCTGGAAGAAAAGCTGCGGGATCAGGAAGAAGAAACCCTTAAGCTGATGACCGACCTGAAGGTAAAGGAAAAAGCCTTGCAGGATGAGATTTTGGCGATCGCCCAAGAAATTCAGCTTTGGCATGTCCGCATCGAAAAAGCCAAAGCTAAGGGTCGGGTCGATCTGGCTGAACCGGCTGAAGTGCGGGAAGCTGATCTATTGCGCGAAGGCAACCAAAAATGGGGACAACTGGAAATGTTGAAAGAGCGCTTCCAGCAAACGCAAGAGCTACAGAAAAAAGTTGAGCAGCGCCGCAAAGAAGTTCAAAGAAAAGTGACCGAGGCGCAAGTCAATCGCACAGGAAATCAGGTTGGAGCCGGAAGCACCTCAAACTGGAGCAAAAACCCCACCTATATGAACAGCAGCGGGGGGAAAGATCCCTTAGACCAGCAATTTAACCGCTGGGAAGCCGAAGAAGAACTAGAGCAGTTAAAGCGCAACTTGGGTAAATAATATCGGTAAATTTCAGATTAAAATTTTGAATTAAACGATGCCTCTCGACACTTTGCTTTAGTTGCGGTGATTGTTGCTATGGCGAATTCTCGCTCCTGCCCATTGCAGCTTTTCTTGCAGCGTTTGGTAGTAGGAGTAATTTTCCCTCAGGACGATAAACCGTGCGAGACAATCTGCCATCCGAATATCGACGCGCTGCCCCGGCCAAATAGAAGTTGCCAACACACCATCCATCCAAAGTTTGTTGGAAAGTTCTAGGTCGGCTAAGGGCCAAATGCTGACGACACATCCAGCAGGAATGACGATTGGGCGGCTAGAGAGGCTCAGCGGACAAATTGGGGTGATCGTAATGGAATTTAGCCCTGGGTGAATGATGGGTCCATTGGCAGCGACAGTGTAGCAGGTAGAACCCGTTGGGGTGGCAACAAGTAACCCATCACCTTGATATTGATCCACTACTTCCCCATCAATTTCCATCTCCAAAATGGAGGTGATCATCCGGTCAGCGGAGGCGGGTTTGACGCACATTTCGTTTAATGCAAGGTAGCGATCGCTGACCGCCTCCATATCAATCCGATCACCTTCAAACACAGATGCCTGCAACATCATCCGCTGCTGGACTGCGTAGCGATCGCTCAACAATCGATCCCACACTTGCTCAGAATCCATAAAGTCTTCCAGCGGCTCAGTCAGAAAACCTAAATGCCCCCCGGCATTGATTGCCAAAATGGGAATGCGATCGGCGGCTAAATGCCGCGCAGCGGTCAAAGCGGCTCCATCGCCTCCCAGGACTACAGCAAGGTCAATCGGCTGAGTTGCAGATGCCAAAAAAACTGGATACGGATTATCTTTCGCCCCCGTTGGACCTAGCATGACATGACAATCGCGCTTTTCTAGTTGGCGGGCGCACTGTTCAGCCCAGCGCTTACTAATTGGGTCGCCAGACTTATGAGCAATAATGACTTGCTTGAGTTGCACACTTCTAAAAGTTAAGAGCAGTAGGTGATTAGTTGATAGTTTACAAGCAACTGTTGATCAAAACTGAACCACCCTGCACGAGGCAATCCTAAAAAAACGAAATGCTACCACTTCAACAGATTGAACTGCTCCATGTCTACCGTGTCACGGTTGCGGTAGATTGCCAACACGATCGCCAACCCAATTGCTGCCTCAGCCGCCGCGATCGCAATCACAAATACCGTAAAGACCTGTCCCTTGACATCTAAAGGATCTAGAAAATCAGAAAATGCCATGAAGTTAAGGTTGACCGCGTTCAGCATTAGCTCAACCGACATCAAAACCCGGACTGCATTGCGGCTATTGATCAGCCCATAAATACCAATGCAAAATAATGCAGCGGCAACAATTAAAAAATATTGGAGTTGCATGAGTCCTCACTAATCAAAAATAATCAAAAATAACTTTGGGACAATTTATCACTGCCTCTTGCCCCGATCTCTTACTCACTTATTTAGACTGACTTCCAGGATTGGAGCCAGCAGGAGTTAACTCGCGCGGGCGCTCTGGTAAAGTCAACATCGTCTGCTGCAAATCTGCTTCCTCCAAATCGGGCAAAAATTCGCGACGTGCTAAAACGATCGCGCCAATCAGTGCCATCAATAGCAGCACGGATGCCAATTCAAACGGCAGCAAGAAATCTGTAAAGAAATGCTTGCCGATGACCACAATAGAACCCGATGGCACTGTCGCTTCCGTAGAAATTGCCCAAGGTGTCGCTAGCACCATGGTACTTAACAATGCGAACAACCCTGCACAGACAACAGCCGTCGCTGTTTTGCGAATCCAAGCTTGAGGAATCGGTGTAAAGTCTTCGCGTTTATTCACCAGCATGATGGCGAAAATAATCAACACATTCACCGCGCCAACGTAGACTAACACCTGAGCCATTGCCACAAAGTCGGCATTTAACAGCAAATACAATCCTGCGGCACTAATAAAGGCACCTGCCAGCAAAAAAGCTGAATACACCACATTAGACAGCAAAACTACGCCTAAAGCTGCCCCAAGCATCATTGCAGCTAGCAAGCCAAACGATACAATCTGAACCCCTTCCGCTAAATTCACAGCCCTTATCTCCTTCAGATTTCGCTTTTAGCCATTCCCTACTTTTCTTCTTGCGCTAAATCTTGCGCCACATCTTGCGCAAGAATCTCTTCTGGGCGCTGACCTGCGCGACGAGCATCCGCTGGCAAGTTGTGAGGCTCCATCACGCCCTTGGGTAAGTAGAGGAACTCTCGTAAAGCCGTCACCATCGGATCATCTGTCACTTTATAGGGCAAGCGACCCAGTGCCACGCTGTCATAATTTAACTCGTGGCGATCGTACACCGCCAACTCATACTCTTCAGTCATGGAAAGGCAATTGGTGGGGCAATACTCCACGCAGTTGCCGCAAAAAATACACACTCCAAAATCAATACTGTAGTGACTGAGTTGCTTTTTCTTGGTCGCTGGATTGAATTCCCAATCCACCACAGGTAGGTAAATTGGGCAAACTCGCACACAGACTTCACAAGAAATGCACTTATCAAACTCAAAGTGAATTCGCCCCCGAAAGCGCTCAGAGGGAATCAGCTTTTCATAAGGATATTGAACCGTCACAGGGCGGCGCTGCATATGGTCAAATGTGACGGCTAGACCCTGACCAATATACTTCGCTGCTTGCACAGTTTCTTTCGCGTAATCGCCAACTTGCTTTAAAAATTTCAGCATGGTCGTTGTTAGTAGTGAGTTGCAAGTATTGGATATTGAACTCCGAACAGTGGGTTTCGAGAGGTTACTTAAACAACCCTTCAAATCCCATCATTACTGATTAGCCACCAAACGCCCCAGGAAAAGCGGTTTTGAGCGCCGCAGTAATCAGTAGATTCACCAATGAAATGGGTAGAAGAAACTTCCAGCCTAAGTTGAGTAATTGATCAATCCGAACACGGGGCACCGTCCAACGCAGCAAAATTGCCGTAAACACCAAAAAGTAAGCTTTCAGCAGAGTCATTGTGATGCCAAGAGACGCGCCAACAATTTCTAGCCAAGCATTTGTTTCGCTGACTCCCAGCCAGTTCGCGATTAAGGCAGTGGGAATGGGGAGTTCCCAGCCGCCGAGATAAAGAACCGCAACCATTAGGGCAGAGAGCACCAAGTTCACGTAGGAACCTAGATAGAACAAAGCAAATTTCATGCCTGAGTACTCAGTTTGGTATCCAGCAACTAACTCTTCTTCCGCTTCTGGCAAATCAAATGGAATCCGTTCACATTCCGCTAGGGCAGCGATCCAAAAAACCACGAAGCCAATCGGTTGTCGCCAAATGTTCCATCCTAAAATGCCATAGCCTGATTGCTGGTTCACAATGTCAATCGTGCTAAGCGAGTTAGACATCAGCACGATCGCCATAACCGCCAAAGCCAACGGAATTTCATAGCTAATAGATTGAGCCGCCGCTCGCAACCCGCCCAACAAAGCGTATTTGTTGTTGGAAGCATAGCCCGACATCAGCAACCCGATCGGCACCACACTAGACAGTGCAATCCAAACAAATACGCCCATGCCGACGTTTGTAACAATCAGGTTTTGCCCAAACGGAACAATCAGGTAAGAAAGAAATACTGGAATAACGACAATGACCGGACCTAGCGTAAACAGCAGCGGATCTGCTTTAGCAGGCACAGTATCTTCTTTGAAAATCAGCTTCAGCCCATCTGCCACGGGAGCGAGAACACCCAATGGACCAATAAACTCTGGACCTACTCGTTGCTGGACTGCTGCGGAAATTTTTCGCTCTAACCAAACCGACACTAAAACGCCGACTGTTGCCCCAATGATCATGAGCAACATTGGCAATGGCATCCAAACGGTTTTTGCTGCGCCGGCGGGCAGTCCCAAGTCCATCAAAGACTGAATGAATGTTTGCTGTAAGTCAATCCCTTGATCCATGTCTTCACCAGGACTCTTGCGCTTTTAGTATACACTCTCGTAAAAGCGTACAGGATTGGAATCAGCAGGAAAAAGTATAGGAATGATTCAATGCTTAGGTGCTGAATAGGAAGTTACCTAATGTGCGACTTTCTCAACACCCCTCGCCCTAAATCCCTCTCCCAGAGCGGGAGAGGGACTTTGAGAAACTCTTGCTCCCCTTCTCCTGCCTTGGGAGTAGACCGTAGGTTGTGCGAAGCAGGGGCTGGGGGGTAAGGGCTGACTTTAATTGAACATTAGGTGAAGTTCTAAGTTTCTAAGCGCTGAAGTGTGCGCATAGGGAAACCCCCAAGGCGATGCACTTGGGGGTTGGAGTTCCTGAAAATCGTCACTTTGTTTAGTGTGGCAAGGGATGAAAGGAAGGGGAAGAGGGCTGTGACCCATCATCGATTTTTTCAATAGCGATCGCTGACTCCAGCATTCCATCTACCGCTCACTCATAGAGACATACGGAGCAGCATGAGTGCCAGTATAAATTTGGGTCGGGCGAAAGATCCGATTTTCGTTAAGCTGCTCTTTCCAATGGGCTAGCCACCCCGCAATTCGCGCAACTGCAAACACCGGGGTAAACAAATCAGTGGGAATCCCTAGTTTGCGATAAACCAAACCAGAGTAGTAATCCACGTTGGCATGGATGCCTTTGTGCCCCATTTTTTCGTGAACCACGCGCTCAAGCTCCACAGCCACGGCATAAAACTGATCCATGCCGTATTTCTCAAAAAGCTGTTCTGCTAAATCTTGCAGAATAGTTGCACGAGGATCTTTAACCTTATAAACCCGGTGCCCAAAGCCCATGATTTTAGACTTTTTCTCCATGCACTGTTCAACATAAGCGCGAACATTTTCCACAGAACCGATTTCTTCGAGCATTGAGATCACCTCTTCATTGGCTCCCCCATGGAGAGGACCCGCCAAGGTGCCAACCGCCGACGCGACGACTGCATAGGGATCAGTCAGGGTAGAAGCCGTTACCATTGCTGAAAAGGTAGACGCATTGATGGTGTGTTCAGCGTGAAGAATCAGGCAGACATCCAAAATTTGGGCGGCGAATGGATCAGGCTCTTTCTCATTTAGCATGTAGAGAAAGTTTGCAGAATAGCCTAAATCATCGCGGGGCTGAACTGGATCATTGCCTTTACGCATGAGTTGAAAGGCTGCCACCATCGTTGGAATTTTTGCCAGTAGGCGAATCACCGCCGCATTAATGTATGCAGGATCATCGAGAGCGCGACGGGAATAGAACAAGCCCAGCGCCGCTGCACACGCTTGCAGTGCATCCATGGGATGACCGCCTTCGGGAAAGCATTTCATCATGTCCCGAATGCGATATTTCAAACGGCGATGGCGACGAATTTCATGCTCAAAGTTTTCAAGCTCTGCTTGAGTCGGAAGCTTTCCCCAAATTAATAGATAAGCTGTCTCTACAAAATTACTTTTTTGGGCTAACTCTTCAATCGGAATCCCTCGATATTCCAGGATTCCTCGCTGTCCATCAACAAAACTAATACTCGATTGTGTTGCAGGGATGCCTTCTAACCCTGCCCGGTATTCGCACGCTGTCATGGTTCTAGAATTGCTCTTGAAGAATGTCAATTTACCGTATCCGATCGCAAACAAGAAATCTGTATCTTTGAAATCCAGTTTTCTTTATTTGGGTTTCAGATATTTTCTGATAGGACTGAATGTCTTATCAGAAATTCATCATAAACGTCTGATTTGGTAAATGTTGATTTTGCACACCATTATTTGCAAATAGTTTGTCTTGCCGTGTCAAATATAGTTAGTATTTAGCTAGAAGCTTTACTTGTCGAAAAGGTTCCAATTGTCAACATTATTAAGCCAGCGATCGCCCTCTCGCGTCTGGAATGTGCCAGGAGGATGATTGTGTGGCTTTTTATTTTATTAAGCTAGGAGTTTTATGACCCAAAAGCGCGTTCGTCGGCGATCGCAGTCTAGTCCACGGTTCAATCAGCCAGTACAACCCGCTTCAAAACCCTCACAAGATGCCCCACCCCGAGAACGGCGCAATCTTGAATGGGGTGAGCGATGGAGTCCAGAATTTGCCCACAGCCCTTTAGCTAGCTTGATTGAGCAAGATGCGCCTTTAACAAGCAGCAATACGCTTGTGTTAATGTATGACCCATTTCAGGCAGAAATGGCAGCGGATAATCAAGGGGTTGCATCATGGCTGCGAGATTGTATCCGCAAACATGGTATTCCCAGTTTGATTCGGTTTGATTATCGCCGGAAAGCTCAGATTTTTCGTCGTGACCAGTTTCAATCTTGGTTAGAGCCATTACTCAATAAAACTGCAAGCTAATCAGATCGCTAAAGTTCTTAGTCCACTACTATTTGCCAATGCAAAAGCGACTAAACACTTGGTCGAGAACTGATTCTGTGACTTCTTCACCCAAGACTTGCCCCAGCGTATAAATTGCGCCGCGTAGATCGATAGTCCAGAAGTCTAGGGGAAGTTGATCGGCGATCGTTTTCTGTACCTGTTGCAGTGATTGTTTCGCCTGAGTAAGCGTGGCTGCTTGCCGTTGGTTAATTGCCAAATCGAGGTTAGCAGCTTGCAGGGTGCCTGTTTGAATGGTTGCGAGAATTGCTGTTTCTAGGGCATCAATTCCTTGGTTTAAAGCGGCAGCCGTATAAACGATACGGAGTGTAGGGTGTGGGGTGCGGGGTGCAGAATGTTTCATCTCAGCATCGATTAAATCGGTTTTGTTGATGACCAGGATTAATGGACGATCGCAAACTTGGGTATAGATTTCCTGATCGGCATCTGTCCAGCCGTCTTTTGCATCAATCGTGAGTAACACTAAATCGGCAGATTGGGCGGCAATGCGCGATCGCTCTACGCCAATTTTTTCGACCTTATCGGTGGTGTCGCGAATGCCAGCGGTATCTAGCACTTGAATGGGAATACCGCCCACAACCAGGTTAGATTCCACCACATCGCGGGTAGTGCCGGGAAGATCGGTGACAATGGCGCGATCGCTGCGGCTCCAGGCATTCAGCAAACTGGATTTGCCCACATTGGGGCGACCCACAATCGCCACCTTCAGCCCAGTGCGGATGAGTTCTCCGCGATCGGCAGTTGCCAAAATTTGATCCACGTCGTTCAGCACTTGCTGGAGTCGAGTTTGAATTTCTACTTCATTTAACGGCGGCAAGTTTTCTTCAAAATCGACTCGCGCTTCAATTTCTGCCAATATGTCGATGCAGGTTGTGCGAAGTTGGCGAATGGGAGTGGCAAGTTTTCCTTGCAGTCCAGACAGGGCAAATTGGGCAGCTTGGGGCGATCGCGCACCCACCAAATCGGAAATGCTTTCTGCCTGAGTCAAATCCAGCCGTCCGTTCAAAAAAGCCTTCAGGGTAAACTCCCCTGGTTGCGCCAATCTTGCGCCTTGAGCGATCGCCAACTGCAAAACTTGCTGCACTGCAATGATGCCGCCGTGACAGTGAAATTCGACCACATCTTCGCGGGTATAAGATCGGGGAGCCAGCATAATCAGCAACAGCGCTTCATCCACCACTTGCTGGGTTTCAGGATGGCGAACATAGCCGTATAAGATGTGATGACTTACCCAAGTTTGTTGACCGGGTGCATGGAACAAGGTACGAGCGATCGCCAGTGCCCGATCGCCCGATAGCCGCACAATCCCAACGCTACCTTGCTCTGGCACAATCGCAGTCGCGATCGCGGCGATCGTGTCTCCTGGCAGCGTCATGCTCTCAACCTTAAACGAAACCATCTATTCATAATCTCAGGCTTTAGAAAATCGCTGATTGAATTTCTGCTGCGGCAACTTATTCTATCTAGCGATCGGTAGACCTATCCAACAATTGCTACGGCTCAACGTCCTAAAGGCTCCAGTTTTGGTTGGTCAAACTGGTGAGGATGTGATCTTCCCACTGCCCGTTGATTAGCAAATAGTCTCTGGCATAGCCTTCTACAGTAAATTCCAGGCATTTTAGGACGTTGGCGCTGCGTTGATTGCGGGGCATGTAGTTGGCAGTAACGCGATGGAAATTTGTTTCGGTAAAGATAAAGTGAATGGCAGTTTTTAGGGCTTCGGTCATGTAGCCATTGCC
>JBBSCL010000099.1:0-8747 GCA_038250345.1 Leptolyngbyales cyanobacterium | reverse complement strand
TGGGGACAACGGCAGCATCTAAGATGCGATCGATCCGGAGACACCAGTTATGCATAAGTTCCGGTAAATCCTGGTTGCCTGTCCTTTCTTCGCACCAGCAGTCAAGATACTGCCGATCTTCGTGGGTGGCAATTTCAGCATGGCGAATGGTGAACTGCCAAACCCGTTCGGCAGCATCTTGATAGGACAACTGAAAAGGCTGTCGGCGCAGAATGTAACGTTCGACTTCAATTCGCCAAGGTACAGCGGGTTTTGCAATGAACTGTTCTAATTCGGTTCTAAGTGGCAACGTGAGTTCGCTACGCTCTAGGAGCAGTTGAGCAATCGCGATCGCCGCTTCAATTTGCCCAGCATCGACTAACGCAGTCCGGGCACGATTCAATGCAGTGATCCGCTCCTTGGTCCAGTCGTGGTTGAGTGCAATCACTAACTGACGACGAGCGATCGCTTCGACCAGCCTGGAAATGTTGGGGCGATCGCCCCAAGTCATGCCAAGTTCCAACGCCAGCGCTTCAAGGTGAGCTTTATCTTGCTCTTTCAGGGACAAGGTAATGGAATGACCTTTGCGGCTCATAAAATATACGGACACTTTCTCTGTGTTTAATCTTGTCATCTTCTATTTTCGGTGTCATTATCGACTCATGCAACTCTTTACGGACACTATTTCAAAATACGGCGAGAAAAAATAAATTCTGAGTCTTGTCAATTTCTGTGGAGTGGATCAGTATTTATCTCTGTTTTATAGATATTTTTGGGAACTCTTTATCAGGCATGGAGGGTTAAGAGCAATGACAACGATCGAGAAACTACAGACTGTTCTCTCAGATGGAAGCTGGCATTCAACCGAGGAGTTGGTGCAAGAAGTCGGTCATCGCTTCTCGGCGACGATTCATGTAGCGAAGCAACGGGGCGATCGAATTGAGAAACGCAGGGTGGATAAAAGCCAGTTTGAGTATCGGTTGGTGGTAGGGACTGGCACTTTTGCTAAGACCAGCTAATTTCCCTCAAAGCATGTATAAGAGGCTTCCTAGCATGAATAGCGTTCAACTAACAGAAAATAAAGCCAGAGCAGAACCCTGGCTTCTAGTCCCTTACAGGGATTATTGGGATAAGAGGCTTAACCAAGCAACCTCTATAGTCCTTACATTTCAGTCCCAATGGGATTTCTAGAAGATTTTACACTTTCGGAGGCAGATTTAGAAATATTTCAAGTTTTTATACCTCAATTGTCTTACAACCTTAATTTTTTTGTTACTATCGAGAGCAAGCCAGGAAATATTAGCTTGCTGCTCGACTAGTTGATTCTCAACTTCTAGGTTAGCACGTAGCTAATACCTCTGGTTACTTTGCTGTGCTTTCAAACTTAGGAGGTGATTGAGGTGGTCTACGACCCGGATGAAATTCAGCGGCGGATTGAGGAACTAGAACAGAAAATTCAGGAACTTCTGTTTTTGCCAGTTATCAATCCTAACGGGGAGATCGTTAGTTATGCTGACTTGGAAGTCTAACCGATAGGCTGCTTGATCAAGGGTAGGTTCAGATGAACCTGCCCTCTAAACAAACTTTACTTAATGCAAGTATGAGTATTACTGCCGAACAAGCTAGGGAACTCAAGATTTTAGTGAGTGTCTTGGCTCAAGAAGTCTTGGTAGGGGAAGTATCCAGATCTCTGGTTACTAAGTTAAAGGAAAAAATTGATGTTTTTGCATTGGTGCTAGCTACGGTTGAAGCTTTTGATAAGCCTGAGCTAAAACGAACACTCAACCTTGCTAAGCCGAACAATGCTGAAAATATTTCTCTTCAACTTGAGTTTCAAGGGTCACTAGTCCGCTATCAGGGGCAGTCGATCGGGCATACTCAGATCCTGTTTAAGTCACCATTACCGGGCGAGTTGCAAGCACGGTTGGCAATCGAAAGCACCATTGATCGCTTCCTAGAATATCTGCAAAAGGTGCATCATATTGTGGTGCTAGATGAGAGCGATCGCCATGTGCAGCTCTTTATCCCCAATCAGCCTGATCACTCGGATTTAGACTTTGAGCAACTTTGGAAGCATTTTATAGAAAAGGTTGTCTTTTCAATTTACGGGCTTCAGAAGCATCAGTTGCCGGGGTTGGCTCAAACCTTTATATCAATGCTCAAGTCCGTCACTCTTTCGGATCGTGGTTTCAGTACATTGGAAGTACCGATCCTTAATCGAGAGCAGGCAAATGTTTTAGCAGCTTGGTATTTCGCAGTGTGGAGAGAAACTAAAAAGCGGCAGGACGATCGTCAAAAGAGAATTGTTATTTTGGAGGCAGAGCTTAAAGATCTTGAGCTGTTAGAGAAAGACCGCAAGGTAAAAGCTAAACAGCTTCAAGATGCAGAAGCGATGCAGCTAAAAGAAGCTGAAAAGTACAGAGACAATTTTCAAAACCTTGCTGAAAAACAACTCAAGGAACAATACAAGGCTTATCAACAACTAAATCTGGTTAATACTCAACTTAAAAGTTCAACTTTGTCAAAATCTGAGACAAAGAAATTGCAAAAGCAGCAAGAAAAGCTTTGTGCAAGTCTACTTTTTTCATTGGAATCGATACAGCAAAAACTAGACTTGATTGAGCGTTCTGATAGCAACCCTCTGCAACTTGTTGAACTAGACTCAAAGGAAAGTCATGATAAATTCAAGGATGTTTTAGCGATCGCCAAAAACTTCAATAAGATGGCAACAGACCAAATTGCTGGTGTTAAGGGTGATATCTTTAGCAAGTGCATTATGGAAATGTATCGGTTGCTGGAGATGACAGAGGATCAATTTGATCCACTACCTACTCCCCTATTAACTGAGCAACCTATTTTCCAAGTGCGATCGCCCGGAGATGATAGCAAGGAGTTTTGTTATTCTTGCGGTGTTGCGCTCGATCCTAAAACAGCTAAGTGGCAAGTCCGTAGATTGATTTTTGAGAGTCCTGAGCAACGTCGTCAATCGGCTTCTGGTGAAGGTAGACCTCACATCTGTGCTTCTTGTGCGGCTCTGGCCTTTGCTTCGCCCTTGAAATTAACAAGTGAAAGTATTGTCTTAAAGCTTGAATCTATTACTGGCATCGACAACACTAAATCAAAGCTTAAAGACTATCTCAGGATGTTAACCAGCAAAGAGCTACATCTAAGTGCTGGTAAATATATTGTTTTAGCTTCAGATAAAACTCAGAAAGGAGACTCAGCGGCCCAAAAACTAGGACAGGTGCAGTATGCGTTGGCAAAGGTTGCATCTATTTTTCCTGTTGAAGTGTTATCAGATTTTCGTTTTTCTCTAATGGCTCAAAGTAGCGAGCCAATTCCTTTAGCAAGCAGACATCTAATTTTTATTAAGGGCTTGATGCAAAGCTATGGTCAATCAATAATCATTGCGGGAAAGGACTTTAATTTACCGTTGGGTGATGCTATTCGGTATATCCAGCAAGATTTGCCCTATTTGGCTGACTACGCTATTACCAAAGTTGCCAGTATTTCCAATGATTTAGAGTTGGAAAAGATACGTTGTCTCTATTGGCAGGCAATACAAGCAGATTTAACTTTACGAGGAGATTCCATGGATTCAGACACTCAATTAGCCAAGCGAGCAAGACTTTATCGTCATGTAGCAGCTCTGACTGGCTTAACCTTTGCTTTTGCTAACTCTTTGGAAAGTACGGCTAAAAAGGCAATGGGTAGGGATGATGCAGAGAGAGAAGTTAGTAAGTTGATTGAGAAGGTGGACGATGCAGTTGCTTTTTGCTACTACGCAACGCTTGGAGATGAGACAAAAACTACTATGCAAGCAAGGCTTTGGTGCAATTCTGACAATCAGTTTATTTATGCCCAAACGAAGAAATTGCTGGAGGAAATTGGCATTTCAGAACGTGAAGAAAAGGGTGAAGATGGCAAGGTCTGGTTGAATCTTTATGCTGATGATGTATTGAACGCTTACACGCACTTTGCAGAGAAAAAAGACTATTCTCAGGAGAAAGATTGGAAAGAGTTAACCTATCAAGTCAGGCTTTCGCTCTACACTCGCTTCCCTGAACTAGTTCGCAAACTGAAATCTACAGGAGATAAACAATAATGGCTACTGGACTTCCCGAGACGGATTCCCAAAATCCCCGGCTTCATTTTGACATCTACGCAATTTTAGAAGGCTCTCAAGAGCTTTACCTGGGGCATGAAGTGCAGGTCAACGTCAACCTTGTTGAGGTTGTCAAGCTATCCACGAAAGATGGTCAATCATTAGAGAAGTGCTATATCTCGCCTACTAAACGGAGAGGAGTGGAGCGACGGTGCTTGATTTGGGCACCTCACAAAAGTGGCTCTTTAATGGGTGACAAACTAGAGTGTGGTATTCCTGCAACCTGTGCTAAACCAACATGTCCGATTTGTAGTTCTTACGGTGGGTTGATCGCTGGAAAGAAAACTTTGATTGGACGGGTTACTCACGGGGGGGGTGTAGCGGTTCAAGATATCTATCCAGTTGAGAAACAACGGGCAATGCACCCTTCACGGTTAGCCAGCCCTGAAACTGGAAAAGATGAGCCACCAAAACCATTCAAACGGCAATACAACCAACCAGGCATTCTTTATCCAGTATCTAATCACGCTCTCAGTGTGACGGATCAAGAGTTTTCCTCTGTTGCCTATGCGTTTTTGGATGCCTTGCCTCGCATTGGCTCTGGAAATCCAAAGGGAATTGCGATCGCAGAAGACAATAACCAGATGCCTCTGCTAGTCGTCGATCGCTATCTTGTCCCCAGAGGCAATCGCCCTGTGATTTCGCCATCTATCACTGATCCACAAAAGGCTATTGATGATTTCGTCCACGCTGCAAATGATGTGAATACAACTGAGGACGCGACAGAATACTCTGGAACTCAACCAAACTTTAAGGCAAAACATTTTGCTCGATGGATTGGACAGAATGCGTTGCACAAATTACAGGAGTATTCCAGCAACTTTGTCGATACTGTATTGCAGGCGGACTGATTATGTATTGTGTTGAACTCACGATTCAGCCCACGGCAGCATTGACCTTTCGCATTCTGCCCGGTTCAATTCTCAACATTGCCACCTATCCATTTGTACCGCCCACGAGTCTGTCAGGCTTCTTACGACGCTTGGGTATGATGAGTGCTGGATTGGGCATCCCTGAAACCAAGATTAATAAGGACAATCCGCCAACTTATCTACTACCTCAGCATTACGTCACATTGGGAGCCTACCAAACCCACAGTACATGGGGAGGCATACATCGAACTTATCGCAAAGGAATGCGCGAATTTACCCATGATGATTTTTCAAGGCTCTATTTGGATGGCAGTAAAGCCAATTTCCAACTTCATACCTGGGAATATCTGATTACGGAAGAGTTGGTTGGCTACGTCGTTGCGGAGTCAGCCGAACGACTGAAGCAGATTCAAGATTTAGAAGCTTATGGCTGCTATATCGGCAAAGAGGGTTATGCAGTTCTTACAAGGGTTTCAGAAGTCATTCAGTTAGAACAACGAGCGATCGCAGCCTATCCATCTACCATTACGCCAATGGATGCTTTGATCCAAAGTAATCAATTTGTTGGTGGATGCGATATTTATAACCTCTATCGCTACAACTGGCTCCCCGAAGCATTAACGCAATCTGACGAAGATGGCTTGTTCGGTAATCAACCAACTAGCGTAGACGGTTTTATACCCTTTGTTGCAGGCTATTTCCCAAAAGACATAGGCAATCCGCCAACGCTCGACTACTACACTGATGGTGAAGAAATTTTTATCCCTGCGTCCTCTATTCATTTGTTGAGAGGTGAAACCTATGCCCAAAGCCTCTAAGAAAGCTTATGATTTTGGTCGGGTCTTTTTCCCAAGGCAAGATGATTGCACAATTCCTGAGCATATTCTCTTTCAGCCTCTTGGAAATCATGTCTCTAATGTTAGGAAACTTGTTCACCATTGGAAACGCGATGATTTTTCAATTGCTAATTTAGATGAATCCTTAATGCGAGTCTCAAAAGCAGCAGGATTGCATGATATTGGAAAACCCCAACGCTTCGGAGTCAGCATCAAGATTCAGGCTAATGGAAAATTTGAATTTGTGTATTCCTTCAAGGGACATCGCTTTCTAGCGAGTGATCCCAAACAGCCCTGGGTTGAATCTCTTGCAAAGGGACATCATGATTATTCTGTTCATGACATTTGCAGAGATACTTACATCCTGAAGACTTTACTGAATAAATTAGAAGACACAGATCCTCTGCAAGAAGAAGCTGAGAAATACAAACACATTCTGGAGTCTGATTCATTAAGCTATGCCCGTGAACTCTACATTCTAGAGATGTGTGACCAGATTGAGGCCGAAATAGCTTGCCGCTTTTACGAAGACAAAGAACAGGCAGAGTCTCGTGCATTCATGGATTTCACAATTACAAAGTCAGATGAAGGAACATTTTTTCTTGATCCCTGGATTTTTGATAGAGATGATGATGTAGAACTTACCTTATCCTCTTGGTTAATGCCATTTCCTGACAACATCAGAAAAGCTTTACTTAAAGCGACTAAAGATGATGATTCTGCCTTAACCAAGAAGTTACAGAAAGCTGTTGAACAGTGGTGGCAGCAACAACCCAGAAATCTTAGGTCTGAAAAACATAGGGTTGTTATAAGGCAGTTGCCTAAGGACGTAGAGTACAAACTTTACAGCCAGAATATTTATCAAGCTGTTGGTGATTTTACACCCAATTCTATGCAGGTAGAATTAGCGGAAGCGTTAAATCGAGAGCAAAATCCCCATCCATCGATTCTGTTGAAGGCTCCGACCGGAACAGGGAAGACTGAAGCGATCGTATTTCCGTCTCTTGGCAACGACTATCGCTTGATCTTGGTGTTACCTACTCGTAGTTTATTAGAGGATCAGCGCGAACGAATTCATGGCTATCTAGAACGCTTTTCTAAGCTAGGGAAAAATCGAGATCGCGAAATTTCTCTAGTGGTAGATACTGGTGCAGAGATGGATCGCTGGCTCTACATCAATGGGGAGGCGAAAAAGCCAAAAGTCAGACCGAGGCGACATCTTTACAAAGGCAATATTATCCTTACAACACTGGATAAATTCCTCTATCGCTATTTCTCTTTTGGTGACAAGCAGAAGTCATTTATCTTTCCTCATCGCATCCATCGTGAAAATACACTGATTTGCTTTGATGAAGCGCATAGTTATGATGACATCGCTTTCACTAACTTTCAGAGTCTTGTGCGATCGCTCTATGAAGCAGGGCGATCGCTTGTCCTAATGACTGCAACAATGCCGCCGCAGCTTGAGGAGCATTTCGATTATCTTCAGATAATTGACTATACGAAACAACTCTCTAAACAGCCTGAGAGAAGCTTTGCCTGGGTTAAAGACCAAGAAATCGATGGTGCGACAGACTTTGCAGACTTTCAAAATCAAGTCACACAGATCATTTCGCAGGAGTGGCAAGCCAAAGCGAGCCGTCGCATTCTGACAGTGGTAGAGACCGTAAGAGATGCTGCTGCTATTTACCAGCAATTGAAGAAACAATTTAGTTCTAGCGAAGATGAATCTGGTCGTTTTCTGTTTCTCTATCATGGTCGAATTGCTGATCAGCTACGTCCAGATATTTATAAGGCACTTAAACAGCGAGATGATGACAGGAAGCCTTATATCTTAGTGACAACCAGTGCGATCGAAGTTGGTTGCGACCTTAATGCAGAAATTCTCGTTTCTCAAATTTGTCCTCCTGAAAACTTAATCCAGAGAGCTGGACGCTGTAACCGTCGAGGAGATGTTCCAGATGCAAAAGTAATCGTAGTGGGTGACAGCATCCCTGATTTTGCGAATACTCTTGATGAAACGGGATGGCAGAATTACCAAAATACACTTAGTCATCTAAAAACGTTTGACACGGGGGCGATCGCCGATTGTATCTCCCATAACCCACACATTGATGATTATCGAGTTGTTGAACTCTTTTCAATGCTGCATGACTATGTTTACGGTGCTGATCTAACGTGTCAACCAACCCATAAGCGTGGGCTGATTCCTACTCGGAGTTGGGAGCCTTCGGCTGAACTAAGATTAATGTTTTCAGAGAAGGACTATCACAGTATCTCCGTTCCCATTTCTCGGTTAGCAGAGAAGAACGGACAGCAGTATGCCTACACGTATGCTTTTGAGAGGAGGTACGACCAGGAAAATACACGATGGTCTGAGATCCCAATTGGATGGGGTTCGGCTTATGACAAGGACATCATTGTACAAATTAGCCCTAATCTGGATGACTTTATCTTTGACAATACCTTGCCAAACTATCCTTATGACCAAGATCTTGGTTTTGTAGAACTTCCCAAGATCTTTTCCAAATGGATCGATGGCGCTGAGGTCAAGCTGAAGTACGAAGGCAGTAAGCGCAATGGAGGCAAGCATATTGCAATTATTTCGTATATCAAATCATTGGATTGAAAACCATGCCCTACAGCCTCGTCCTCAACCTGCTCCCCCGATCGCCCATCCCTCAGACTCATCTCAGTGGTCGCCATCTTCATGCCTTATTTCTTGATCTGGTGCAATCCGTTGACCCAGCGTTAGCGATCGCCTTGCACCAACAGCAGTCAGACAAAGCATTTACGCTTAGTCCTTTGCAAGTGGGTAACCGTCAAGGAACCGCCCTTCAGTGGCAGCACGATCGCTCTATTTCCGCTGGAACACCCTGCTGGTGGCGTATTTCT
>JBBSCL010000098.1:0-8751 GCA_038250345.1 Leptolyngbyales cyanobacterium | reverse complement strand
GCATCGATTGCAGCCTCGTGTAGCGCAACCTGCGATCGCCGCAGTCGATACTTTAGATCCCGTCTGGCAAGACTGTCTAATGGTTTTGGCAGCGATGGCACGAGTTGGGCACACTGAGCCGGATACGGTTGCCTTTGCCTTTCGATCGGGGGTCTATCAGCTACCCGGAGCCAGCACGCGGGAACTGCCCACTGCTGCGCCTAACGGCAATTTTAGCCACCTGAAAAGCAGCCTAGAACGGATGACTGGGCTGTCTCCCAAACTGAAGCAAACGGTAGTGAGTGCGTGTAGCACGATCGCGCTGCAAGATAAAACTGTCACTCTGCCAGAATCAGAATTGCTGTGGGCGATCGCAACCTGTTTGGACAGTCCCTTGCCATCTTGCCTGCATTCAAACGAGCAAAAGTCCCAACTGGCAGTTTCTTAGCGCAAGGAAAAATTCAAGAATTTAAAGATTCTTCAATCATATCCTCAGCCAATACTGGCTCATTAAAATCATCATCGCTATCTAGGTCAGGCGCAAGTATGGAAGGACTGTTGGGATCGAGCGCCAAATTGCGACGACGCAAAGCCGGGGGGAAATTGGGTCGAATTTCTAGGGCGCGATCGTAGCTAGTAATAGCAGCTTGATAATCTCCGATGTGGCTGAGGGCAACCCCACGACTGTACCAGGCAGGGTAAAAAGCAGGATTAATCGCTAGGGCGCGATCGTAGCTGGAAACAGCGGCTTCATTCCGTCCTAAGTGCCCCAAGGTAACGCCCCGTCCATACCAAGATTCATATAAGTTTGGATTATGCTGTACGGCTTTGTCGTAGCTCGTAATCGCTTCGGCATACCTACCCAACTTGCGAAAGGCAACCCCACGACTGTGCCACACCCTCGCAAATTTAGCATCTAGGGCGATCGCTTTATCATAGCTGTCGATCGCCGCTTCATATCGTCCGGCTTTGTGGAGGGTGCTGCCCCAGTTATACCAGCCTTCGCGCAAGTCGGGTTTGAGAGTTACGGCTTTATGATAGCTGGCGATCGCGTCATCATAGCGTCCCAGAGCATCTAGCGCATTGCCCCGGTTATACCAGGCTTCATAGAAATTGGGCTTGATTTCTAGGGCACTATCATAGCTAGTAACGGCTTCCTCATGTCGTTTCAGCTTATGTAATACATTGCCGTGGTTATAGTAGGCGGCATACCAGTCTGATTTGATCGTCAGCACTCGGTCATAGCTCTGCAAAGCTTCGGCATAGCGCTTCAGCCGATTGAGAATGTTTGCGCGGTTATACCAGGCATTGGAATAGTGGGGGCGAAACTCGATCGCTTTATCGTAGCTGGCGATCGCTGCTTCATATTTTCCCTGTTTATAAAGCATAATCGCTCGATTATACCAAGACCGAGAATATTCTGGCTCTAACTTCAGCGCCTGATCAAAGCTATTGAGCGCGGCTTCATAGGAGTTCGATTTATCCAGCGCATTACCTCGGTTATACCAAGCCTGATGGAAATCTGGGCTTAGTTGAATGGCTTTGTCATAACTGGCGATCGCGGCTTCGTAGCTACCCAAACTAAACAACGTCATGCCGTAGCTGTTTAAAGCTTCTGGATAGTTTGGCTTCAAATCAAGTGCCTGCTGAAAGCAATCCGCTGCATCCGTATATCGCTGCAATTCATACAGGGCAATGCCTTTGAAATAGCAGGTTTCATGCCAGCTCGGATAAAGCTGTAAGGCTCGATCAAAGCTAATCGTTGCCTCTTCATAGGCACCCGCTTGGCTGAGTTGCAACCCCTGGTGAAGAAAAAATTCGGCTTCCGATTTTAAACTACGAGCCATGGCGTTAGTTGAAAATTCCCACTAGCTTTACACCAGCCTACTACTTGAGGATTGATACAGTGGAGCGATCGCTGACCTTTTGATGAACTATATTTTTGACGAACCATAGCAGGTAAAAATGCGGTATTGCTGAATTCGGGGATGAAATTCGTAGGGGCAATCCCTTGTGGTTGCCCTCGATCTCTGTCAGGGTAGGCACAAGACCTATCCCTACAGTCAAAAATCATCCTTGCATTCAGCAACGCCAAAAATGCCACTTTCGGGTCGGTTTTCGCTTTAAAGCCGTTTCAATAGCTCCCTGACACTGCCTGTCCAATATCGCCTGTCCAATTAAGTATTTATTTTTGTCATGTCGGCAGTGCAGGAATGAACTATAAAGAAAGATGAAATTCTTTAGTTTTTATTGAAGGAAGCTAGCCACTATTCAAATCTTTCTATCACAACCATAAATTAACTGATCCAATGATGCGTAATAACCGCTTAAACTGCGCTGTGAAGGCTTTTGCCCACATAACAGCAGAAAAGAGACAGCATATAGATGATTAATCAACGGATCGATCGATCGCAGCATCTCGCCTGGTTAGAGGGAGTTCGCATCCTAGCGGTGGTGATGCTACTGCTTTACTACGCCCAAATGGGGTTTACGGGATCTGCCTATACCCCTCAGCCAACCGGATTAGATAGTAATTTGCGCCATTTGGCAACGGCAATGAGTACCTTTCCTAAACAAGGAGCATTGCCTTATTTTTTGAGCTTACCGTCGTGGTTTGGGTTTCAGTTTATTGATGTGTTTGTGCTGATCAGCGGCTTTAGTTTGATGCTATCGCTCAAGGGCAAGCCTTTAAACGTCGGAATTTTCTTAAAGCGACGACTGATCCAAATTTTATTTCCTTTTTGGGCAGTGGCGTGGCTATCCTTTCCGGTGATGTGGGCGATCGCGATGGCGACTAAGACTGCTTTTCCCAACCCTTGGGATGTTTTTGCGGGCATTAGTTTTCCCTTACTGTATGACTACAACGGGGAAATGCTGATGGCAACTAGCAGGTCTTGGGGGTTTGTTTGGCTGATTTTAAGTTTTTCTGTACTATTTCCATTTTTGTGGCAGTTACTCCAGCGATGGGGAGCCGCAAATCTAGCTGTGGTCTGTGTTTTACTGACGATAGCCTATCGAGCGATCGCAATTTACATCTTAGGAGGGCACCCCACTTATGTGATTTGGGATACTCAAGTCGGCGGGCAACCCTTTGCCCTATTTTTATCCAAGCTTGGCACCTTTGCGATCGGCATGGCAGTCGGTGATCTCTCTATAAAGGATGAGGGACCTGTTTATTGGAGTTCTCCCCGCGCCTTAACGATTGGTGCGCTGGTTTATGTCGTCGGTTTCATCTGCCAGTTCTATACTTGGGGATGGATTTTTGCAGATTTACTGCTGTCTGTTGGATTGGGTTTAGGCTGCATGGTTATGTGCCGGATTTTGGCAGGACAGCGCCAAATAGCCGCCTTTTTTGTTGCACTGGGAGGCTATACCTATACATTCTTTTTATTGCATGGCTTGGTGGTCGATCGCAGCTTGCAATTGGTCGTCCAAGGAGATGCAACGCGGTATGCTGTGATGCTGCCAATTATGATTGGCATTACGCTTGTTTTAGCAATTTTGATAGTTTATATCAGTCCTTTAATTCAACGAATTGTATTAGGTTTGCTGCGAGATCTAGACTACGTGTTGACAAAATCACCTGCGTTGCAGCGCCGTTTTAAGGAGCCGCAAGTGGGAGATGAGGTGTGCTATCGGAGTGAGGCAGGGTGGATTGTGCTGAAGGTAGAAAAGCTATTGGATGAGCAGGAGTTTTTTCTTTGCCAGGTGAGCGATGGTCAGCGATCGCTGTGGGTAAACGAAACCGACCTGGAACCTGCCGGAAAATACCTCCGATGATGAGAAGCCATAAATACTCAGTTAGTCCAGCAATGGCACTGATTTTGGACTCTCTAGCAATAGGTCTAGCAATAGGTTTACCAATGCGCCCACAGATGGCTCAACAATTCACTCTAATAATTGGAGGATGGTGTACGTGAAGAAGTGGTCAGTCGATCTGCATAAGCTGATCTATACCCATGTCCTGATGATCGGAATTCCCACCCTCTTTTACCTTTGTCTGCGGATAGGAGGGCTGCCACTGGTGAATATACACATGGCGATCGCCACCTTTTTTCTGTTTAGCTCCTTGATGATTCTTTTAGAGGCTTCTACTTCTCTATTTCGGAGATTTGCCGTTCAAACTGACAAACCTGCCAGCGATCGCTGGGATGCTCTCGTCCGTCCCATCAAAACAGCCTTCGGTATTAGAGGCTCTCAACGCCCTACCCCAACCACTCCTTTACCGCGCTGCTCCATCATCGTAGTTGCCTACTTGCCCAACGAGCAAGACATTATTCTAGAAACGTTGCGCCAAATTCTCAGCACGGTTTATCGCCCAGCGGCGGGGCTAGAAATCATCCTGGCATACAACACTCCCACAGACTTGACAATTGAAGACGACTTAAGAGTGTTTGCCCAAGTTCATACGGAACTGCGTTTATTACGGGTAGATGGCAGCAACTCTAAAGCCGAAAACTTGAATGCTGCTCTAAAAATTGTGACGGGTGAGGTGACCTGTATTTTGGATGCAGATCATCATCCTTCCCCAGACTGCTTTTTGCGAGCATGGCGCTGGTTAGAGCGAGACTACGACGTAGTGCAGGGGCGCAACATCATTCGCAATCATGGGCACAATCTGCTGACCCAAAACATTGCTGTTGAGTTTGAATCGCTCTATGGGGTGAGCCATCCTGCAAAATCATTTCTCACCGACTCCACTATTTTTGGGGGTTCCAATGGCTACTGGCGAACCGCCGTACTCAAACGGATTCGCTTTAACCCGACGATGATGACGGAGGATATTGATGCGACGCTGCGGACTTTGCTGAACGGATATCGTATTCTCCACGATCGCAGCATTATTGCCACCGAACTTGCCCCAATTGATTTCAACTCATTTTGGTTTCAGCGCAAACGGTGGGCACAGGGCTGGTTAGAAGTCAGCTTTAAGTATCAGCGGCGCGTTTGGAAATCAAAACACCTAAACCTGAAGCAAAAATTCTACTGGACTTATTTGCTCTATTACTGCGTCGTTTATTCCCTGCTGGCGCTACAAATTCTGCCACTGATTTTGAGCTTGTTCTTGTTCCACGGTTATCTGCCCCCGTCTGATAATGCCTATCTTTGGTTCTGCACCATGATTACCTTCTTTAGCGGCATTTATCAAACGGTCGTGACGATGCGAGTTTCGTATATCCGCTACCCGATTTATTATTTCGCCCAGCACGCCGTTTTAATCTTTTTGTATACCACCCTAAAGAATATGATTTCTGTGGTGGGGCTGTACGACCACTTGCATGGGCATAGCCACTGGGTTGTTACGCCACGCGGCAAGCAGCCTACTCGGAGCGTGTCGGCAGAAGTGCCGCCTGTGTTGGCTCCAGTAGGGGGGATGGGGAGTAGAGAGTAGGATTAAGTTTCTTCCTCGTCCTGATTTTCATCGCGGGAGGACTGAGAAATTAGGTGAAAGCTATTCATGGTGCTAGCAGCGGTTTTGCTGGTTGTTGTTGAAATTGCGGCACTCGATCCACTGGTTTGAGCCGTTTGGAGTGCTTCTGCCACTGGATGATACAAAATTGTCATCAAACAAGAGCATCCTGCTAGCAGCAGCAGATCGAGTTCTTTGCTGCTAGGCTTACGAAACCGATTGCGACTGCGAATTGGAGAAATGACTGAACCGCGCTGACTACTTACCATGCTTTCCTTTATATTCACTGAACCCATTACGGTAGATGATTGGAGCGATCGCCCTGTGCCTCCGAAAGCACATATAAATTGGACGATTCTTAACTACTCTTCTATGCTGATCTAGACTGCTCAGAAAAAAATCGGTTCCGAACAGAAAACACTATAACGCAGCAAGTGTCCTGCGAAAATTAGAAAAGCTCACTGCCGATCAAAATGTGGAAGAACAAGATGACTGAAAATTGGAGAAGTAAGGTTGTGACTGAGGGTGTGCAGCGATCGCCCAACCGCGCTATGCTGCGAGCCGTGGGATTTGGCGATGGCGACTTCACCAAGCCCATTGTGGGCGTTGCCAGTGCCCACAGCACCATCACCCCCTGCAATATGGGAATTGCGCCTCTGGCAGCGCAGGCAGAAGCAGGCATTCGGTTGGCAGGCGGGATGCCTCAAATTTTCGGCACGATTACCGTCAGCGATGGCATTTCGATGGGCACTGAAGGAATGAAGTATTCTCTCGTGTCGCGGGATGTAATTGCCGACTCGATTGAAACTGCCTGTAATGCTCAAAGTATGGATGGCATATTGGCGATCGGTGGCTGCGACAAAAATATGCCCGGTGCCATGATTGCCATGGCGCGAATGAATATTCCGGCGCTGTTTGTTTACGGCGGCACCATCAAGCCAGGGCATTTGGAAGGAGAAGACCTAACCGTGGTCAGTTCTTTTGAGGCAGTCGGTCAATATAGCGCGGGCAGAATTGACGAAGTGCGGCTCATGGCAGTAGAGCGGAATGCCTGCCCTGGTGCGGGTTCCTGTGGCGGAATGTATACCGCAAACACGATGTCTTCAGCCTTTGAAGCGATGGGCATGAGCCTAATGTATTCTTCCACTATGTCAGCAGCAGACGCTGAAAAGGCTGAGAATACGGCGCTGGCGGGAAAAGTCTTGGTGGAAGCGATTCGTCATAACCTGCGTCCCCGCGATATCATTACTCGCCACTCGATCGAGAACGCGATCGCGGTGGTCATGGCGGTGGGCGGCTCTACGAATGCGGTGCTGCACTTTTTGGCGATCGCTCACTCTGCCGGAGTCGATCTCAAACTGGATGATTTTGAAACCATCCGCGCTCGTGTGCCGGTGTTGTGCGATCTGAAACCCTCTGGTCGGTACGTCGCCACTGATTTGCACAAGGTAGGCGGCATTCCGCAAGTAATGAAAATGCTGCTGAATCACGGCGTGCTGCATGGCAATTGCCTGACGATTACGGGAGAAACGATCGCGGAGCGGCTGAAGCAGGTGCCCGATGAACCTAGCCTTGACCAAGATGTGATCCGTCCCTGGAGCAACCCCATGTATGCCACCGGACATTTGGCTATCCTCAGGGGCAATCTGGCAACCGAAGGCGCAGTCGCCAAAATCAGTGGCATCAAAAAAGCTCAACTGACTGGACCTGCACGGGTATTTGACTCGGAAGAGGCGTGTTTGGATGCAATTTTGGCAGGTAAAATCGTCGCGGGCGATGTAATTGTGATTCGCTATGAAGGTCCTAAAGGTGGACCTGGAATGCGGGAAATGCTGGCTCCCACCTCCGCAATTATTGGGGCGGGTTTGGGCGATTCTGTTGGCTTGATTACCGATGGACGCTTTTCAGGCGGCACCTATGGCATGGTCGTGGGTCATGTGGCACCGGAGGCGTATGTAGGAGGCGCGATCGCTTTGGTGCAAGAAAACGACTCCATCACCATCGATGCCCCTGCTCGACTGTTACAGGTGAATGTGTCGGATGAAGAGTTGGAACTGCGCCGCACTGCATGGCAAAAACCACAACCCCGCTATACCTCTGGCGTGTTGGCAAAATATGCCACGCTCGTTTCTTCTAGCAGCCTAGGTGCCGTCACCGATTTGCACGTCAATCCATAAGCTCTACCTAACCTGATGGGCAACTAAAGTTAGCCCATCCTGCTGGAAGCAAGCTTGTATCTTGAAGCTAATCAGATGAAATGGGTTCTTGACTCATTTCATCTGAGAGAGAACGGTAGAAGAGAGATTAAAAGCAAACTTATTGCGGCATGACAGAACGATTAGCCTGATCACAGTGCGATCGCTCTAATTGTGGTCTCCATACTTACAGCGATAGAGTTCAGCAAAATATCGCCAGTCTGCACTAGCCACTCCATAGGGCAACGGCTGGCAATTCGCTGGATAAGACTCACTGGCTGGCGTGCGCTCAGGCTGACCTGGAACCCAAATAGTGTAAGGTGCTTCGCTAGAGGAATTAGCTTGAGCCGCAGGTGGTTTGCAGTTAGCCTCAGCCATCGTATCCAAGCCACCGCTTCTAGATGTGCCAGGAGCGCAATCTTTGACTATTGAAGTGTTAGCACTGGTAGGCGCAATCGCCCCAGCCCACAAGATGCCAACCAATACCCCGTAAATACACGCTGCTGACCAATTGGCTTGCTTCCGGGCTGCCTGGAGTTGTTTTAATCGACTTTGCAAAAGAATCATAAGAGCATCGCAGACGAGACAACACCTACTCTTATGATAATGCGATCGCACTATGAACAATCGGCAGGAATCAAAAGGAGCCATGCCGATGATTTGAGTTAAGCGTTCAAAATCCTCTTCGCAAGTTAACAGCTAATATTGAAATTGCCCATATTAATCGAGCCATTTCCAGCGCTATAACTCCAGGTTGTCCCAGGCGAAAGTCGCCCTGTTGAACACATCAAATGTGTGATTTCAACCATTTTTGCAATGTGGACATCATAAAACCGCTCAAACCAGAATTAGTTGCAACTGAACCCGAACTCGATTGCAGGTCACTACCGTATCTCAAATCCGGGCGCTAGGGGTAATTGAAGCGTTAGTGAAGTACCTTGACCAATTTCGCTTTGAACCTGGATGCTGCCTTCGTGAACGTGAGCGATCGCCTGGGCAATTGCCAATCCTAAGCCTGTGCCGCCTGTTTTGCGAGAACGATCGCTCTCGACCCGATAGAAGCGATCGAAAATGCGGGTCTGTTCGCTGGGCGCAATGCCAATGCCTGTATCTTTCACTGTCACATATGCGGTGCGATCGTGGGATGCTAAGCTCACGATCACATTT